>CAJADV010000341.1 GCA_903938575.1 uncultured Gammaproteobacteria bacterium | reverse complement strand
CTCTCTGGCGGAGGTCGGCGCTCGTCTGGAGGAAACCGTCCGGAACCATCCGGACGGGACCTCTCCGATCCCTGCCAGCTTTACCAGTCCTACGAGATGGTGGCCATCGCCATCCTGGACTCGGAGTTCATCGATTACCCGCCTGACGCGCTTCGGGCTTACCTCGCTCACTTCCTCGAGTCGAAGCGCAACGACCTTGCCCTTCCCGCATTCCCCGACACTGGAGATCAACCATGACGGATACACGCTTACTCGTTCCCGAGCATCGCCGCATGCCCACCACGGCAGCCCTGTTCGGCAATGCCTTTCCCTTTCAGATTGAACCCGCCGCTTACTACTGGGCAGACCGCCTCTCGCCGGGCTATCACGGCGGCTACTGGTTGTTCTACACGGTAGGTCCTGCGTTCTACATGGCGCCGGATTCCGATAGCGGCTTCGACGTCCTAAGCCCAAACGGGTACGAGGGGCACCTCAGCTCCGAGGCATTCGGCATCGTGGTGTGCTTGTTTGCGTACAGCAGTTTGGCTTTCAAGAGTCGGCCGGGGTTCAGCTCCGAGTCAGCACATACGGAGATCACCCCTCACGTAACATTTAGAAGTCGCACGAAAGCTGGAGCGCCTGCGGAATGTTACGGTTCAAAGCGCTCCAGCTTCAGAGCATCGATGGCGAGGAAATGCCTTGTGTTGCCGGTAAGCAATACGAGGTTGTGTTCCAGCGCCGTGGCGGCAATCAAAGCATCAGCCAGCTTCAAACCGTCGGCTAGCGCATGGGCATCGATGAGCGTCATTGCCAGTTCCGATATTGCCGTTGTCAGAGGAAGAATCTGTGCGTGTTGAGCGACGAGTCCGCGCTTGATGCGTTGCAGTTCGTCCTTGCTGCGGCAACCTTGGGCGAGCTCCAGGTATGTGATCGTTGAAATTCGCCAGGGGTCGATCTGCATCAACCGTGACTTGGCGCCGGCGTGCCCGCGCGTGAGCCAGATCAGGACATCCGAGTCGATCAGGATCATGAACTACCGTCAGAAGCGGGGCGCACGCAGCTTGCGCACGTAGGTTTCGACATCACCCAACTCCGTACGGTCTTGCCACATCCCGAACAAGGGATTTTCTGCATTCTCTTTGGCTGCCGTCTCCGTCTCTTCCTCGATGCGTACCGTCACGCGGGTATTGGCCCCCGCTTGCAGCCGTGCCCGCCAGTCCTCAGGTAATTCGCTGACCTTTACGTGTTCGATGACAATGGCATTCATGATTTATCTCGATATGTCGAGTCATATGCGGCGTCTTCGTGACTCTGCCGCTCCCGCACAACCGCCAAGTGCCGAGACAATGCAGCCTCGTCAATTCATTCTGTCAATGTCGGTTCATCGGCAGGGGCGCTCGCGGGTTATAGTGCCGGGAAGTGTGCTGCAAGCCAATCAGCATCTTGTGTGAAGCTGACATTTCCGTCGTGACCTCCCCACCCCAACCTACCTGCTGGCGGTGTTCCGGGCCGAGTGGCCGATCCAGCTCCAAGAAGCCCACCCGCTTGCTCGACCGAGTGGTGGCAAGTCTTGACGCTGACACTACTCGAGACGAGGCGTGGGACCGGCTTGCTGCGGAACGCGACAGTGAAATCGAAAGCAACGCATCAGCTGCAGTCTCTGGAAAGGCCGGGATCGCCGATATCCTATTGCATGACCTTCGGCACACCTGTGCGAGCTACATGGACTGGCGCAAATCCTGATTACGCTGAACCAAGGCGAGAAGCTGGACCCACGGGCCTCACCAGCGCGCTGTGGTCCAGATTGCTTATTCATGCCGCTGTTGCAATGGGACCTCGGCGAACGCGGCGCCCGATCTGGATGCGGAGGGCAACGTCCTATCCAGCACGATCGAGGTGGCAACTCCACTGCAGCAGCGGGGATCGCCAAAACACAACGTTAAGAGCTACCATGACCACATCGACCATATTGATCATATTGCCCTGGAGCGACCCATGATCACTGAGACCAGTGCCGTCACCTTTCGCCAGAACCTTGGGGAGATGCTGAACCGCGTCCAGTACCGGCACGACAGCGTGATCATCAACAAGGACGGGAAGCCCGTTGCTGCGCTGGTTGATGCCCGCCTGTTCGAACGGATTCGCCGCATGCAGGATCGCTTCGAAGCATTGTGCCAGCGCATCGAGGCGGGTTACGCGAGCGTGCCGGAACCTGAAGGGATGGAGGAAATCCAGGCTGCGATGGAGCTGGAGCGCCAGCCTGCGAACGCCACCACCGACAAGTCCTGATCCACATCAGCCATGCCCAGAGTGGTCCTGGACACCAACGTGCTGCTATCGGGAATTGCCTATCCGGCGAGCATGCCCGGCAAGATTCTCGCGGCCTGGCGAAACGGCTCCGTGGAGGTGTTGCTGTCCGCCTACATCCTGGACGAACTTCGCAGAGTTCTTCCTCGATTGACACACCGCCATGGCCTGACCGCAGCCGAGATCGATGACCTGGTCGATGCGCTATCGATTCAGGCAGAGATCATCGAACCCCTACCCGCAGAGGAGTCACGCCTGCGCGATGCTGCGGATGAACTCGTATTGGACACCTTGCTTGCGGCGCTGAACGTGTCGAAGTCGGATTACCTGATCACCGGTGACAAGGACCTGCTCGCTGTTGCAGATCGCTATCCGATCCTCACGCCAGCACAATTCTGGTCACTCCATGGCGGACCGTGAAGCGGTGCGGTGAGGAACCCAAGCGCTTCCCACGTCAAAGCACATAAACCTTGATGTCGCCTGCTCATACTCGGCGAGCGTGTGCTCTGCGCAGTCGGGCTGCTATAGGGGCCCTGTCAAACCGCGCCGATTGGCAGTGCAGACAATGCTTCATTTGGCTCCAGCCGAGTAATCCTCTAAATCTGACCAGTCAGTTCAGAAATGAGGTGCGTCATGCATAGTTGGCAAATTCAGGATGCCAAAGCGCGTCTTTCTCAGGTCGTTCGCGACGCGGAGCAGGAAGGCCCGCAGGAAATCACCCACCACGGGCGATCCGTGGCTGTATTGCTCTCACGATCGGAGTATGCCCGGCTTGCAGGCACCGGCTCCTCGCTGGTCGAGTTCATGCAACGCTCCCCTTGGTATGGCGAGCCTGGTGAAATCCACATCGAGCGGGATCAGAGCCCCACCCGAAAGGTTGATCTGTGAGCTATCTGATCGATACCAATGTCCGATTTTGAGAGAATTGTCGGCCAGTGGAATCTCATTCAGCACGTACCGAGCGTGCTCGGTTCACCAACTTTTTACGCCTGTCTGGCGCGTTCTACACGACGACTCGGAGGCCGCGAGGCTCGAATCAGCACGTCCGCAGCAATGCCCAAGTCGTCATGCAGGCGCCGGATCATTCTGATCGAGAGTGACCGCTTGCGGTTAAGGACTTCGGATACCCGGATTCGCGTACCCAGCCACTTGATCCAAACGATGCCTCGCGGGTAATCCACGGCCACCACCAAAAGATACGCATTACCCTTGATGTTGAACACGACACGCTCAGCCGAGACAGTGCTGACCGTCGCATACAGCTTTCTCACATCGGGGCTGGCTTGCCATCTGGCCCGCCGCACCTCATGAAACCAAGCGTCGAGGGCCGCCTTCAGCGCGGCGTGGTCCTTGAAGCCAGCACGCGCTTCCACGAAGTCATGCAAGGTTCGCCGGGCTATGATCCGCATGGCGGAAAACCACCATGTTCCCAGAACGGCTACAACGGAACCCACCGTAGGCTCCCTTGAGTCTTCGGCTCACCATCAAGCCGTGCACACGCATCGGCGTGTTCTGGACGGGTGGCTTGAATTTCCTATCCGCCACACCTGGGCACCGTCGCGGCGTTGCTGCTCGTTGCCACGCTTCCGGCGGTGGAATCAGCTACCTTACGACGACCAAACGCCAAGGGAGGGGGTCATGACATCGACGATGCCTAAAGCGCTGCTATTTACCGCAGTGCTGTCGCTCGCCGCATCGGCCACAAACGCTGGCACCACAGACGCTCCCCGCACTTTTTTCCCCGAACAACTGACCTGGCAGCCCAACGCAGCCCTACCGGGCGCTTTTACGGCGGTCATTGTCGGCGAGCCTGCGGTGTTCGGCCCCTTCACGACACGTACGCGCCTGCCAGCGGGTGTCATCTTCAAGCCGCACTATCACCCTGAAGACCGCGTTTATACCGTGATCTCGGGCATTTTCTATATCGGCTTCGGTGAGTTGTACGATCGCAGGCAGTTGCGTGCTTACCCGCCTGGATCGGTGATAACAGTGCCCGGTGGATCCGCGCATTTTCACGCTGCAGTTCGCGGTGACTGGGTCGTGCAGATCAATGCCGTAGGGCCTACGTCAGTCACGTACGTGCGTGCAGCCGACGATCCGCGCCTGTGATCCGACGTCGCGACGGTGCAAGAGGCGGTACAGCGCTGGCAGCACCAGCAAGGTGAGGATCGTTGATGAAACGATACCCCCGATCACTACCGTCGCGAGTGGCCGTTGCACCTCTGAACCCGCCCCAACGTTGAATGCCATCGGCACGAAGCCGAGTGACGCCACCAGTGCGGTCATCAGCACGGGGCGCAGGCGCGCAAGAGCACCGTTGCGGATCGCATCGTCCAAGGTCTGACCAGCCTCTCGGAGGGCCCGGATGAACGAGATCATCACGACACCGTTAAGGACCGCAACGCCCGAGAGGGCAATGAACCCTACGCCTGCCGAGATCGAGAACGGTATGTCGCGTAGCCACAACGCCAGTACCCCACCCGTCAAAGCCAATGGCACGCCGCTGAAGACGGTCACTGCGTCGCGCACGGATCCAAACGCCATGAACAGCAAGCCACCGATGAGAAAGAGCGCCAATGGCACGACGATCTGCAGCCTCTGGCTCGCCGAGACAAGCTGCTCGAATGCGCCGCCGTATTCGATCCAGTAGCCTTCGGGCAGTTTCACATCCGCGCTGACGCGCTCCTGCAGCTCCGTCACGAACCCCCCGAGATCTCTTCCCCTGACGTTCGCGGTAACCACGGCGCGACGTTTCCCGTTCTCGCGGCTTATCTGATTGGGGCCGGGTGCCAGATCGATATGCGCTATCTCAGCGAGCGGCACATAGCCCGCCGGAAGATCACCGGCATTGGTGGCGCGCGGGTCGTAACCATGCGCCGCCCGGCCCCCGTCTGGCAGGGGAATAGGCAGTTCGCCGAGTCGATCGATGTCGGTCCGGATGGCCTCTGGCAAGCGCACTACGATGTCGAAACGCCGATCACCTTCGAAGAGCTGCCCACCGGTTGCTCCGCCCAAGGCTATCGAGATCGTATCCTGCACGTGTTCGACATCCATCCCGAATCGCGCGAGGGCGGCTCGATCAGGGGTAATCGTCAGAACAGGCAGACCGGTGAGGTGTTCCAGCTTTACATCTGCGGCGCCCGCAACCTGCCCCGCGACACGCTCGATGACAGCACCGATCGCCATCAGCTGCTCCAGATCGTCGCCGTAGACCTTGACTGCCACATCGGCGCGCACCCCTGCGATCAGCTCGTTCATCCGCATCTGGACGGGCTGCGTGAACTCGTAGTTGTTTCCGGGAATGGCCCGGACCGCTGTCTCCAGTTCGCGGACCAGCTGTGCCTTGCTCTTGCGCGGATCGGGCCATTCGGACCGGTCCTTCATCATGATGAAGGTGTCCGCGACCGAGGGCGGCATGGGATCCGTGGCGACTTCCGCCGTGCCGATCTTGCCGATCACCTTGTCGACCTCGGGGAACTGCTTGATGCGCGATTCCAGCAAGGACTGCATGCCGATCGCCTGTTCCAGGCCCGTACCGGGGATCCGCAGCGCGTGCAGCGCGATGTCGCCCTCGTCCAGACTGGGAATGAATTCCCGCCCAAGGCGTGTGGCAAGCGCCACGCTGCCCAATACCAGCAGCAGGGCGAAGCAGACGACGCCAAGGCGCGCGGAGATCGCGAGTTGCAAGAGGGGTGCGTAGCAGCTCTTGGCCGTGGCGATGGCACGATTATCTTCCTCCGCCACCTTGCCGCTCACGAACAGTGCAACTGCCGCTGGCACGAAAGTGAGCGAGAGCACCATCGCCGCCGTCAGTGCCATAACGACGGTAATGG
>CAJADV010000340.1 GCA_903938575.1 uncultured Gammaproteobacteria bacterium | reverse complement strand
CGTCGTGGTGGTGATTGCCCTGGGTGCCCTCGGCATTTATTGGTCGCGCGACCCCTAATCCTTCGACGTGCGCTCCACTGCCGCAATCTTCGCCACGGGTCAGGAGCGCCCGGGGGGCACTGGCACGGTCATGACCGCCACCCTGATCAAGGTGGTGGAGACGCTCCTCGAAAAACCCGGTGGTTACCTGAGCAACGACATCGCCCCGCCCGGGGTTTTCCTCGACAACATGCCGGCCTGGGAATTCGGGGTGCTGGTACAGGTGCGCGATCTGTCCAAGGCCATGCGCGAGACACTGTCGCGCTCGCAGTCGCAGTCCAAGGAAGATCCCGACCTCGCGCTCGCCGAGCCGCAGTTCAACTACGACAACAGCTCCTGGATCCTGCCCTCGTCGGAAGACGAGTACGAGACGGGTGTGCGCAAGATGCGCTCCTACGCGCGACGTCTCGCCGACCCCCAGAGCCCTGATGCCCAGTTCTATGCGCGGGCGGACAACCTCCGCTACTGGCTCGGCACCGTCGACAGCCGGCTGGGAAGCCTCTCGCAGCGTCTGAGCGCCAGCGTCGGTCGGGCGCGACTCAACACGGATCTCGCCGGCGACAGCGCCGCGCAGCAGTCAACACCTTCCCCCGATGAGGTGGAGGTAAAAACGCCCTGGACCGAAGTTGATGATGTCTTCTACGAGGCGCGCGGTGGCGCGTGGGCGCTGATCCAGTTCCTGCGCGCGGCCGAAGTGGAATTTGCGGATGTGCTGGCAAAGAAAAACGCCACGGTGAGCCTGCGACAGATCATCCGCGAGCTCGAGGGCACGCAGGAGCCCATGTGGAGTCCGATGGTGCTGAACGGCACCGGCTTCGGCCCGCTCGCCAACCACTCGCTGGTGATGGCCTCGTACATCTCGCGCGCCGATGCCGCGCTGATCGACCTGCGCGCCCTGCTCTCGCAAGGCTGATTGCCTCAGGCGCCCTGCGCAAGCAGGGCCCCTGATGTGCTCAGCTCCGGCTGCTCTCCCACTCGTCACGAAGCCGCTGGTGAGCCGGACCCGACAGGCGCGGCCCGTAGTGCGTCACCAGTTCTGCTGCGGCCCGGCAGGCCAGCGCACCGGCGGCAGCGGCACCGTGGCCACGGGCCAGTGCGTAGAGGTAAGCACCCGCAAACATATCGCCCGCGCCGTTGGTGTCGATGGCGCGCACGGGGTGGGGCGCGATGCGGTGGTACTGGTGTCCGTCGAACACCAGCGCGCCCTCGGCACCCAGCGTGATCGCGAAGGACTTCGCGATGCTGCGCAGTGAATCTGCCGCCGCCTCGATGGTCTCGGCGCCGCTCCACTCCAGCGCCTCTGCGCCGTTGCAGAAGATCAGGTCCACGCCCCCACCGAGCATCTCGGCCAGTCCCTCGCGGAAGTGCGCCACGATGCCGGGGTCCGAGAAACTGAGTGCTGTGCGCACGCCGGCGGCCTCGGCCAGTTCCCGGGCGCGTACGGCTGCGGCCCGCGCGCTGGGTGAGGTGACGAGGTAGCCTTCGATGTACAGAAAGCGCGAATCCGCCAGCGCGACGGGATCGATGTCCTCCGCAGAGAGCGTGGAGCTCACTCCGAGGAAGGTGTTCATGGTGCGCTCGGCATCCGGGGTGATCATCACCAGGCATTTGCCCGTGACGCCGGTGGCGCCGGCGGCCAGCCGGTTGGTGTGGACGCCGGCGCGCTCCATGTCGGCCAGATAGAAGCGGCCGTTCTCGTCATCGGCGACCTTGCAGGAATAAAAAGCGGTGCCGCCAAAGTAGCGCGTGGCGATCACCGAGTTGGCCCCGGAGCCGCCGCTGGCGCGTCGCGCGTAGACCAGATGCTGTTCCAGCAGTCCGAGCAGCGTGTGCTGGCGGGGCTCGTCGACCAGGGTCATCACCCCTTTCTCTATGGTGGCATCAGCGAGGAACCCGTCGTCGACCTCGATCTCGGTGTCGACCAGTGCTGCTCCCATGCCGTAGACGTCGTAGCTGCTCATCGAGTCCCTTGTCCTGTGTGGTTCCAAACCAGGCGATTATCGGGTGCGCGGGCGCTCTCGCTCAATTGCCAAATGCTTCCTACTGCAGCGGCTGGTGCATCTTCTACACTCCTGCGCCATGCCTCCTCCCGTCCGCCGTCCCGCCCGCCGCGCCGCGCCCGCGCCTGCACCTGCACGCCGCTGGCCGCGCGTGCTGCTGCGCGTCGCGCTGGCGCTGGCGGTGCCGGTGGCCATTGGCCTGCTGTATCTCGACGCCTTCATCCAGCGCGAGTTCTCCGGCAAGAAGTGGGCGGTGCCCGCCATGGTCTACGGGCGACCGATGGAGCTTTATGCCGGGGCACCCATCGGGCAGCAGGACCTGCTGGCCGAGCTCGAGGCCCTGGGCTACCGCCCGGGCGGCGCGCAACCGCGCAGTGGCGCCTACAGCTCCGGTGACGGCTGGCTCCGGGTTGGGACCCGCGGTTTCCGGTTCTGGGACGGCGTGGAGGCCGAGAGGCGGCTCGCGGTGCGCTTTCAGGGCGCCTCCATCGCCGGCGTCTGGGACGACGCCGGCGCCGAGGTCCCGATCGCGCGGCTCGACCCGGTACACATCGGTGGTATCTACCCCGCGCACAACGAGGACCGCATCCTGGTTCGCGCCCGCGAGGTGCCACCGCTGCTGATCGCCGCATTGATGGTGGTTGAAGATCAGGACTTCGCGACCCACCACGGTATCTCCTTCCGCGGCATCCTCCGCGCCCTGTGGGTGAATGTGAAGAGCGGCTCCATGGAGCAGGGCGGTAGCACCCTCACGCAGCAGCTGGTGAAGAACTTCTTCCTGACCCGCGAGCGCACGCTTGTCCGCAAGCTGCTCGAAGCGGCGATGGCGGTGGTGATGGAGATGCGCTATTCGAAAGAAGAGATCCTCGAGGCCTACCTGAACGAGATCTACCTCGGTCAGGACGGTCACCGCGCCATCCATGGCTTCGGGCTGGCGAGCCATTACTACTTCAACCGCCCGCTGAACGAACTGGAACCCCAGCAGATCGCGCTGCTGATCACGCTGGTGCGCGGGCCGTCCTACTACGACCCGTGGCGGCACGCCGAGCGCTCGCTCGCGCGGCGCAATCTGGTGCTGGACGAACTGGTCGAGCAACAGGTGATCAAGCCCGAGCTTGCCACGCGACTCAAAGCTCAGCCGCTCGGCATGGGCGACCGTGACGACAACCGATCGCGCTTCTACCCCGCCTACCTCGACCTCGTCCGCCGCCAGCTGAAAGAGAGCTACAGCGACGATGACCTGAGCTCCGAGGGGCTGCGGGTGTTCACCGGGCTCGATCCTGCCGTGCAACGTTCTGCCGAGCGCGCGCTGCAGGACTCGCTTGCCGAGATCGAGAAAGAGGCCGCGGCCCGCAAGCGGCCGGTCCCGGGGCTGGAAGGCGCGGTGATCGTCACTCGCGTCGATAGCGGCGAGATACTCGCGATCGTGGGCGGGCGGCACTCGCGCATCGCGGGCTTCAATCGGGTGCTGGACGCGGTGCGCCCGATCGGCTCGCTGATGAAGCCCGCGGTGTATCTCACCGCGCTGGCTGGCGGTCGCTACTCGTTGCTGAGTCCACTCGATGACGGACCGGTGCACTACAAGGGCAGCAACGGACAGGTCTGGAGCCCGCGCAATTTCGACAAAAAGGACCACGGCATGGTGCGGCTGCACCGTGCGCTCGCGATGAGCTACAACCAGTCGACCGCGCGGCTTGGTCTCGAGCTCGGACTGCCACGGGTGGTCGACACCATCCACCGGCTGGGTGTGGAGCGCGAGATCGCGCCGTTGCCATCGGTGTCGCTGGGCGCGGTCGATCTCACGCCCATCGAGGTGGCGGGCATGTACCAGACCATCGCCTCGGGTGGCTTCGGCACGCCCTTGAGCGTGATCCGCGAGGTGAGCGACAGCAGCGGCTCCCCGCTGTCGCGTTACCCGGTGAAGGTGGAGCAGAAGCTCGATCCGGGCGCGGTTTACCTGCTGCAGTACGCATTGCGCGAAGTAGTGCGTTCCGGCACGGCAACCAGCGCCTATCGCCGCCTGCCGGGCTGGCTCACGGTGGCGGGCAAGACCGGCACCACCGATGACATGCGCGATTCCTGGTTTGCCGGTTACTCGGGGGATCTGCTGGCGGTGGCCTGGATCGGCCGTGACGACAACGGCGTTACCTCGCTCACGGGTGCGACCGGTGCGCTGCGGGTCTGGTCGCGGCTGATGGCCGAGGTGAGTCGCGTGCCGCTCAAGCCGCGACCGCCGGAGGGCATTGTCGAGGCGTGGGTCGATGAGACGAGCGGGGGGCTGAGCGCCGAGGGTTGTCCCGGTGCGAGCCTCATGCCCTTCCTGCCCGATACGGTGCCGAGTTATGAGGCCTCCTGTGGCAGTGGTGGCGGTATCCGCTGGCCGTGGGAATCGCGTCCGCAGAGCGCACCTGTCGCGCCAGCGGCGCCGAGTGCACCGCCCCCGGAAAAGCCGCGCAAGGAAAAAGAAAGCTGGTGGGAGCGCTGGTTCAGCCAGTGAATGTCCGCGCGCGGCCCATCGCAGGCGCCAGCGCAGCTCAGGCGCGATCTGGCTATGAGTCCTACACTCATCACACCCGAAGTTCCTTACCCAGCGAGAGTCCATCGTGAACCCAGGCTCCTGCCGCCCGCTGCTGTATCGCATCGGCGGCCTTGCACTTCCTCTGTTGCTGACCGCGTGTATCACCGAAGGCCCGTCCCCGCCGCGGGTGGATGTGCCTGAGCCGGGTGCCGCCCCGCGTGCAGGCAATGCCGGCGCGACGCGTCAGACTGCCACCCCCGCCTATCCTGCAACAGCGACCGCCGCTCGGCCGCGCGTCTATCCCGCCTACCCCGCGGGCGGTGCTCGCCCCGGCGTGCCCGTTGGCGAGTCGGGTGGTATCACGGTGCAGTCTTCCACCGAGTCCGGTGCTGATGCAGGCAGTGCAGACGGGTCTGCGATTGCCGGGGCCACGAGCCAGCCCGCCAGCGGTGCGGAGGGCTATCCGGCCCCAGACAGCGCCATGCCGGTGGTCGGTGCGGCGCCGGGCTACCCGGATGCGGGTGCCG
>CAJADV010000339.1 GCA_903938575.1 uncultured Gammaproteobacteria bacterium | reverse complement strand
GGCGATATTCAGGAAGCCGTTGCCGAACATCACCAGCAGCAGCCCCGACCAGCCGAACATGTTGATGAGATAGAAGACCATCAGGATTTGCGAGCCGCGATGCCCGAAAGCGCTCTTGCAGAAATCCATCTGCTCGATGCCATAGCGCTGGCAGCCCAGCGACAGCGGCATGGTGGTGAGGAAAACGCCGATCAGATTGCCGGCGATCAGGCAGACCGTTCCGGGAATCGCGGGCAGGAGATTTGCGGCGTAGCTGCCCACGAGAAAGCACCACGTGGCGATGGCATACGCGAAGCAGGTGCCATGTGCGCTCAGGTTGCCGTATTCGCGCTCGCCGAGGCCGAGCGGCAGGCGGCCGAACTGTGCGTGATCCGAGCCCCCGCTCATGGCAGGAAGGCGAGGTAGAGCAGCACCGGCAGCAGCACGCAGCCCGTCACGATCAGCACCCAATCAAGCGCATGGAAGGTACCGAAATCGTCGTCCGGGTGGGCGAGCAGCGCATCGATGCGCCGATGGAGTTCCGCGTGCACGGGGTCGGCATGCGCCGTTGTGGGCGCGCCAGCAGCGGGTTCGGGCAGATGCACGCTGGCCACCACTCAGCCCTTGCAGGGAAACGCAGCGTTGATCGCCTCGGGCACCAACCCTGCGGCCTCGAGATGCCGCCGCTCCGGATTTTGCTCGAGGTAGCGGATCACCACATCGACCAGTTGGCCCTTGGTGGCGCCCTCCGGGATGCAGAGCGCGTTGGCAGGCAGGGCGCCGCGGGCTTGCAGTGACTCGATGGTGTCGACGATGCCGGTCACGTAGCCGCCGCAATAACCGCGGTTGAAGTAGTTGCCCGAGCGGCAATCCTCGTGGATGCGGTTGCCGGTATCGAAGCCGGCGGATGCAGGCAAACAGCCGAGCAGCAGCAGGCCTGGCAGGAGACGGCTCATCGATGATCCTCGGTGCGCGGGCGATGCGGCCTACTGTAGTCAAGCCGCAGGAGCACCGCCATAGACCAGCGTCCGCAGTTGGCTGAAAAGCGGCTGGGGCAGGGCGGCGCGGACGTCTACAATGCGCGGGGTTTAACAGGGGGCGCGCATGGCGCAGCAAAGCAGGGCGGTGGTGTTGCTCAGTGGGGGGCTCGACTCGGCCACCGTGCTCGCGATCGCGCGCGCTGCGGGACGGGAGACCTACGCCTTGTCGTTCCGCTACGGCCAGCGGCACGCCGTCGAACTCGATTGCGCCCGACAGGTCGCGGCGACACTGGGCGCCCGACGGCATGTCACTCTGGACATAGACCTGCGCGCCTTCGGCGGCTCGGCGCTCACGGCTGATATCGAGGTGCCGCGCGGCGCCGATCCCGCACGCGAGGGGATACCGGTCACCTATGTGCCCGCGCGCAACACCATTTTTTTGTCGTTTGCACTCGCGTGGGCCGAGGTGCTCGAAGCGCCCGAGATCTGGATCGGCGTGAACGCACTGGATTATTCCGGCTACCCCGACTGCCGGCCCGAGTTCATCGCGTCCTTCGAGCAGACGGCACGTCTGGCGACGCGTATCGGCGTCGAATCCGGCACGGGCGTGCGCATCGAGGCTCCGCTGATCGCATTATCGAAGGCGGAAATCATCACTCGCGGACTTGCGCTTGGCGTCGACTACGCCATCACCAGCAGCTGCTACGACCCCTCGCCTGAGGGGCGGCCCTGCGGGGGCTGCGACTCTTGCCAGCTGCGTGCACGCGGCTTTGCAGCGGCGGGCCTGGCCGATCCGCTGCTGCGGCGTTTTGGCGCCTCAGCGCAGGAGCATGCGCCGTGAGCTATGCCGTAAAGGAACTTTTTTTCACGCTGCAGGGTGAGGGTGCCAACAGCGGGCGCGCAGCGGTGTTCTGCCGCTTCGCGGGCTGCAACCTCTGGAGCGGCCGCGAGAAGCACCGTGAGCGGGCGATCTGCCGTTTCTGCGATACCGATTTCGTGGGCACGGACGGTACTGGCGGGGGGCGATTTGCGTCTGCAGACGTGCTCGCTGACACCATTCTTGCGCACTGGCCGGGAATTGCGCCGCGGGCGCGCCCGCTGGTTGTGTTCACCGGTGGCGAGCCGCTGCTGCAACTCGATGAGCCGCTGCTAGAGGCGGTTCACCAGCGGGGTTTCGAGATCGCCGTGGAGACCAACGGTACCATCGCGGCCCCGCGCGGTATCGACTGGATCTGCGTCAGTCCCAAGGCTGGAGCGCCGCTGGTGCAGCAGAGCGGCCACGAGTTGAAGCTGGTGTATCCGCAGGCGGGTGCCGATCCGGCGAATTACGAGGGCCTCGACTTCGCCTGTTTTTTCCTGCAGCCCATGGACGGTCCAGACGCGGCGACAACCCTGGCGGCCACGGTGGCTTATTGTCTGGCGCACCCACGGTGGCGCTTGAGCCTGCAGACCCACAAGCTGGCGGGAATTCCCTGAGGCCTCAGGTCTCGGTTTCGCCGCCGAGTGCACGCATGAAGGTCTCGCCCCGGTGTGTTCGCAGTTCCTGCTCGCTCAAGCCCTCGAGTTCGTGCGGGAACACCAGCCAGTCATCGCTCGCGTGGATCCAGTAGTCGGGGGTGATCGTGCTGCGGTTGCGACCGGGTTTGTACCAAGGTGTGGCGGTGCGGATCTCGCGACGCGCGCCCGGCAGTTCCGCAATCGCCGCCACCACGCCGCTCAGGGTGGTGCCGGTGTCGAAGACGTCATCGACCAGCAGTATTCGCGCCGGCTCCGCGAGATGGGCCTGCAATAAGCCGAGTCCCTCGATCTGCAATTGCTTGGCACGGGTATCGATGCCGTTATAGAGACGAGTGACCAGCGGCAGATGCGCGCTGTCGAGCCCTCTGAAAGCGAGCGCCTCGTGGAGTGCTACGGCCACCGGTGCGCCGCCTCGCCAGAGCCCGACCACCACACTGGGGCGGTAGCCGTCAGCGAGCACCATCGCGGCTAGCCGTATCGAGTCGAGCAGCAGTTGCTCGGCGCTGATCCAGTGTTTCGGCAAATCGCTCATGGCGTGCCGGCCCCGGGCACCGCAACCCGTACGGTTTCGACGCGGCCGTCGGTGCTGAGACGCGCGGCGCGGATGCTGAGGGTCGCCGCTGTCAGGCAGAAGAGCGTGCGTCGTTCGGGCCCGCCGAGCACGCAGGCGATCGCGTGACGCTCGCCGGTAGCTACGCGATCCGTGATGTTGCCCCCAGGCTCCATGCGCAGGAATTCGTGGGTCGTTGGCGAGGCGATCCACAGTGCGCCAGCGGCATCCATGCACAATCCGTCGCTGCAGCCTCCCTTGGGGTGGGTGCCGAACACCGCGCGATCGCAGAGTTCTCCGGTGCTGGCGATGCGGAACGAGAGGATCTCCCGGCTGGCGCTCTGGCCGACCACGAGCAGTGTGTTCGCGGGATTGATGGCCATGCCGTTGGGGCACCACAGCTCGGTGGCCGCGGCGAGGGCGCGTCCATCAGGCTCGAGCCCCACGAGGTTGGTGGATTGGCGCGGCTCGGACTCGTAGTCAAAGCCCATGTTGCTGACCCATGCGCGGCCGTTGCGGTCCACGACCATGTCGTTCAGCCGCGAGCGACTCACCGCCCCGGTGCGGCTGTAAAGGGACAGATTGCCCCGGTGCCAGCGCAGCACCTCATGCTCCTCCATCTGCACCACGAGCAAGCTGCCATCGGGCAGCCAGCCGAGGCCCGAGGGCTCGCCGGGAGTGCTCAGTATTCGCTGCACGGCGCCGCTCGCCGTATCGATGCGCAGCACCTCGCGCCGGGCAATGTCGGAGATCCAGAGCGCGTCCTCGTGCCAGCGCGGGGCCTCGCCGAAACCCAGTCCGGACACCAGCGGCTGCAGCGCATGCTCGTGGATGGTCATTCACGGTCTCCTGAATGGCGCCCTTGATAGCACCGTGACTGCCGCTGCGACAAGCGGCCTGTGTTTCGTGTCGCGAATGCTTGCAGAGCGTCGCTCCGGCACGCTACAAACCCGGGATGAACGAATTCTTGCCAATGCCCCCGCAGAGCCAGAGCGCGCGCCTGCTCGGCGAACTGCTGGAGGTCATGGTGGCTGCGGCAGATCCCGCCCGTGTGCTGCCGCCGGCGCTTCCTCCCGACCGAGACGCGCCCGCGCGCGTGATCGGCGCCGGC
>CAJADV010000338.1 GCA_903938575.1 uncultured Gammaproteobacteria bacterium | reverse complement strand
GGGCGCCACGATCAGTGAGTAGCGCTCGGGCCAGCGCTTGGGCGGGCCGAAAAGCACGATACGGCTGCGTCCGCCCGATTGCTCCTGAATCCATAGCGCAGCCATGCTGGGGCGGCGCCCGATGGTCAGCACCAGATCCGGCCACGGTGCCTCCAAGGCGTCCGAGCGGGCCATATCGAGGTGTTTGATCGAGGCCTCGATGCGCGGTTTGCCGAGCACCCATTCGGCCCGCGGGATCACCCGGCGGCGCTCGAAGGGCAGGCCCATCGCCTCGGCGACGATCTCCACCTGCGCGTTGTCCCCGGGCTTGTCACCCAGCACGAGCCAGATGCGCGGCGAGCTCACCGGAAGAAGCCCTCGCGCCGCAGGCGCCACATGAATCCCCACACGAACAGCAGCGGGAAGCGGCGCACGCGCTCAGGTATCTCCACCTTGCGTCCGGTGTGGCGCTCGAGCTTCCAGGCGATGTAATCCAGACCGCCCTCGAAGGTGAACAGTGCTTTCAGAAGGCGCAGCACCGACAGCGGCTTGCCCAGCAAGCGCCGCCGGGCCCAGTCGCGCCGCGCAGCCTCGCGTGCCGCCTCGGGGATGTCGCAGGAATAGAATTCGCCGCCGCTGTTGAAGGCCCAGAAAAGGCCGCCTGCCACGGCATTGGTTGCCGCTACCACGTAGCCGGATGAGGCCTGCACGATCGAGGCGGCCCGGTCTACGTCCTCACTGCGCAGTTCGGTGGCGTAACTGCAGGCGAGCCCCGCGCTCCAGATATCCGCAATGTAGCCTTTGGACGCCGCGAGAGGCAGTGCGTTGTCCAGGAAGCTGATGGTGGCTTGCCGCAGCGCTGCGCGGGTGGTGGCGAGCGCAGGTTCATCGATCGCCCAGGCGATGGCGGCGTGCTGGCAGAGCCGGCCCCACAGATAGCTTTCGAAACGACCCTGAGACACGCCGCGCGCGAGGTCTGCTTCCGAGAGCACGGCGTACTTGCAGCGTACCGTCTGGCCCCCGGACTCAACCTGCAGGTAGTAGACGTTGGGCGCGAGCAGGCGGTTGCCGATCGCTGCCAGCACCGAGCGGTGCGCGTGACGGTAACTGTCGACGATTACGTAGAGATCCACCAGGCCGTCGTGCAGATCGCCGCTGCGCAGGCAGGAGCCATAGAAGATCAGGCTGCGCACCGCGCCGCGATGGCGTTCCTGCAGCGCCAGACGCAGCTTTTCCATCGCGAGCCGGGCGGGGTCGTTGCCTGCGAATGACGGGCCGAAGATTTCCATGTTCAGATCCGCAGGAAGCGAGCCTGGCCCGCGTGGAAGATCTCGAGCGGCGAGTCAGTAGCCGCCAGTGCGTGCAGTTCGCCGTCCAGGGTGTAGCTGCCCTCCAAGCCTAGCCGAAGTTGCGCGATCCGGGCGCTGTGATAGCCGCTGCCCGAGGCCTGGGCCGGCGCTCTCCCGCGCAGTATCGCCGGCAGCGCCAGCGCGAAGCCCCGGGCGCCGCGTTCTATGGCCGTGTAGCGCAACGCTCCGTCGCCGTTTCCCCAGAAGGGATGAATGCCGAGGAAGAGCCGCTCCAGCGTAGTTACCGCCAGCAGCATGAAGTCCGCATCAACCGCTGCTCTGTCGGGCAATTCGATGCGCATGGGGTTGGGGCCGGCGAAGCGCGCGTGCCCGCGCAGCATGCCCCAGACGGTGCGCGCCATCGCCACGCCGGAGCTGTACTCGCTGCGCATGCCGCGGGCGCGCACGGATTCCTGCCAGTACTCGATCCCGGTGACCACCGCCCCCGCGCCGAATACCAGGCCGCATCCCAGTACCTCGCCGCCGGCCCCGCGCACGCCGATCACCGCCCGTTCGCGTATTACGCTCGGTCCAGAACCCCGGCGCCAGGCCAGCAGTTTCAGGACGGCGCGGTCCAGCGCCCCCGTGATGCCCACATCGCCCGCCGTGACGTTGGTGGTCCCGCCCGGCAGCACGCAAAGCACGGGTTGGCGGGCAAAGGGGTTGCTGGCCGCAAGCAACGCGCCCAAGACCAGCGCCACGCTGCCGTCGCCGCCGTTCACGGCCACCACCTCGACGCCAGCGGCCGCCATGCGTGCGAGCGCAGGGGCAATGTCCTCGAGGCCGGGTGTGATCTCGTGATGCACGCCGCCTGCAGCATCGAGCATATTTCCCAGATGGCCGAGCAGGCGGCGATTGCGCCCGCTGTGTGGATTGCTGAGAACGCCGATGCGCGCGCGCATCATGGGCAGTTGCTGCGCAGCCGTGCGCGGTAGAGATTGACCGTCACCGTGCCCACGCGTAGCCAGTTGCCCCGGATCTGCATCGGCAGGCCGGTCGCGCGGTCGATAATCAGGGCGGTTTCACCCTCGAGTTCCAGCAGGCTGAACGGTTCTTCTTCGGCTTTATCGCCGAGCAGATGCGGGCGCAGATCAACGCGGCGCACCGAGCGCATGCCGTTGACGGCCTCCTGACCGTGCCCACGATCGAGGCTGAAGCTCGCGTTGATCGTCTCCTCGCCGCGTGACTCCAGCACCACGCGGTAAGCCTGCGTATCCGTGAAGACTACCTCGTCCACTTTGCCCGGCTGTGGCCGCATCGCCAGCGCCGCTGCCCGTGACAGCAACATCAATGGCGTGATCACCGCGCTCCCGTCGACGTCGGGCGGTAAAGGGATTTCGGACGCGGACTTGAGCGGCCAGGTCTCCGGCGTACCCAAGGCGTCTGCGGCATCAGGTGCACGGCGCTCCCGCCGTACTGCTCCTGCCAGGAAGCGGTGTGATTTGAGTCGACTTTCTTTGCCGAAACCCACGCGGCGGCTCTGCAGCGCAGCTCCCGAGATCGGATCGAACCAGATCTGGAGTTCGCCGCGGCTTCGCATTGCGCTGAACTCGGCCTCGAGCAGACCCACGGACTCGCCGCCTGGCAGCAAATCGCGGCCGCCGGCAGCGGTGACGAGTGCCGCCTGACTGCTCGGGATGGTGGAGAAACGCAGGGTGGTGGTTGCTGTAGCCCAGCCTTGGCCCGCACTGAAGCGCAGTTCCTCCCAGCAGGCACTGGTATCTGCCAGCGCAGACGCGGGCCACGCAAGTATGGCGAGCAGGGCAAGAAACGCTTTCATCAGTGGGTGATGGTGATGCCGGCAGTGGGTAGTGACTCCGGGCATCGTGTCGGGGCCGGTCGTGCCGCGCCACCCGCAAAAGTACCTAAAGCCGCCGCACCCGTTGTCAGGCATCGATCAGTCTAGCCGCCTCACCACGCCGCTGTCGCCGTCGAGTTCGATGCGCTCCCCGGTCTTGAAAAAACGTGTGCCGTTGCGCGTGTTGACCACGCAAGGCAGGCCGTATTCGCGGGCGATGACCGCGCCGTGGGAGACGGAGCTGCCGAGGTCCGTGACCAGACCGCCGATAAGGCTGAAGTAGGGCGTCCAGCCAATGTCGGTGATCGGCGTGACGAGTATTTCGCCCGGTTGCAGCGCTGCGGCTTCGGCAAGCGTGTGGGCCACGCGAGCGAGGCCCTGCACCCGACCGCGTGAGGCCGGGCGCCCGAGCAGCTGCCCCTCGGAGGTATCGAGTATCCGGGGTTCCAGCGGCTGCGGTCGGCCCACCGAGATCTCCGGGAATTCCAGGCGCTGTTGGTAGGCGAATGCGTGGCGTCGTGCCACGGCCTGCGCCACCGACGCCGCATCGGGTGATGCCACAAAGGCCGGCAGCTCCTGCATGCTGAAAAAAAACAGCAGGTCCGGGTCGGGCAATTTTCCCTCGGCGGCGAGCAGCGTGCCGAGGTGTCGGAATCCCCGCTTGAAGCGGTGTGCCGCATCGACCAGTTGCGACTTTGTGTGCTCCCGCCGCCGGATGGCGTCATGCGCTCGCGGCAGCAGCCAGCGCAGGGCGCGCGGCAGGGTATGCCAGTCGATCTCCGCGTGGTGGCGCGCGCGGTGTCCGCCGGTGGCAAGGTGCGCGTGGACGGCCGCCTGCATGCTCTGCACGAGCGGGGAGGGGTCATCGGCCCAGGCGGGATCGCGCATGCAGAGTTCGCGGTAACCGCGATGCCCGTGATCGCCAAGGAAGGCGGTGAACGCGTCTGCCAGCGGGGCGGTGGCGCGCAGCCACGCGAGCGCCGTGGCAGGCTCGGCTGCGCAAAAACTCGCCGTGGCATCGGGGTGTGCGGCGATGGCGGCGACCAGCGTGTCGAGTTGCTGGAGCATCACCGCACTCTCGACATCTTTGGCGCCGCCGAGTAGCGCTGCCGCACGCGCCTGTTCTGCGGCCGTGCTGTCGTTGGAGCGCCCCGCCACGATGTTCTCGACAATGGCGCAGAGAAACCCCGACAGCGCAGAAGACTGGATATGCACCGCCATGCAGTGCTCGAAGAACGGTGCCTTCGCCGCCAACTCTGCCCACATGCCCACGCTCCCGGATTGTTCCCGGATCACGAAGCGATCGAGCTCGATGCCGAACTGCCGCACCGCGGCCGGCGCGCCCAGGCAATAGCGCAGCAGGCTGAAGGTGTTAAGGAGCCGTCGCCAACCGGGCAGCGGTGCCACGGGGCGCAGCTCCGGCACGATCCGGCCACAGAGCGTCTGCGCGGTCTGCTCCACCGTGGAGCCGAGTACGCCGGCCGCCATCGACACGTTGCCCGTCAGGTTGAGAAAGAGATGCCCGAAGGCCGAGGCGGTGATCTGCCACTCTGGGCTGATCCGCGCGCGCGCACCCACGGTGCGCTGCATGTGCTGCAGGCCGTAGTCGATGCCCCATCCGGTGAAGGATCCCGTGAGCGGGCACACTGCCCCCGGCATCATCTCGCTCACGTTGCAGGTGGTGAGCACGTCATC
>CAJADV010000337.1 GCA_903938575.1 uncultured Gammaproteobacteria bacterium | reverse complement strand
TCGATCACCGAGAAGGTGCCGGGACACACGCTCGCGCAACTCGGTAAGGATGCGATCCGCGGGCTGCTGCCGGCCATCGTCGAGGCCGTCGACGCTATCCATGCCATCGATGTCGGCGATACGCGATTCGGCGATTGGAGCGGCGAGGGTGTGGCCTCCGCCGCGAGCTGGCAGGAATTTCTGCGTATCCGCTCGAAGGAGTTCGATCGCCGCGGCCGGCGCGAGCACGGTGTGCTGGTCGAGGCCCGCGCGATCGAGCGATTTCGCGGCTGTTACGCCGAACTGATAGCAAGCTGCCCGAACGAGCGCCACCTGCTGCACGGCGATCTCAGCTCCGGCAATTTGCTGGCCGACGGCAGCAGGATCAGCGGTGTCATCGACTGGGCGCAGGCGAAGTACGGCGACTTCCTCTTTGATGTTGCGCGGCTCGATTTCTGGGATGCCGACATCGGTTACGCAGCCTGCTTCCGGCGCCATTACGCCGAGAGCGGCCGCAGCGTGGCGCGTTTCGAGGAGCGTCTCCTCTGCTACCAACTGTACACCGGCCTCGGTGCGCTGCGCTTCCATTCGATCGCGGGTAACAGCGGGCGTGTCGACTGGACAATTGCGCGGCTGAACGGGCTGATAGCGCAACGCTGAATGGAGCCGGCAATTTGCCGTTCCCGCCGGCGATGCGCGTGGCAGCCGGCCCGGGATCAGTGGTGGTGCTTGCCGAGCAGCAGGCGGGTGCGGCGGAAGAGGCGGCTCAGCTTGAAGGTTGCGATTGGCAACAGGACCGACGGCCCGTATTTCTCGCGGTCGAACAGGCCCATCTCCGCGGCGCCACCGCGGATGCGCAGCGTACGCGACTCGATCGACGAATAGGAGAGGTGCGCGACCAGATGACGGATCACGGCGCTCCGCAGCCAACTGATCGACAGCCGCGTCTCGAGATCCGCGGGGATGGTGCAGCCGAGCATCTGGCCGGTCACCAGCAGCGCTGCATACACCTGAAAACAGCATTCGTAGCGGCGTGCTTTCGCCTCGACGACACTCCAGTCGATTTCGCCTTCGAGGCGCAGCGCCTCGCATATGGCATAGAGTTGACGCAGGTGGAAGTAGCGCTTCCGATGACTGTTGATGCAGGCAATGATGAGAGTGTCTTCGCGGCACGGAACCCAGGCCGGTTCGCCGAGTACCTCGAGCGGTTCCGCATCGGACCAGAGCTCCGGGAAACAGACTGGCAGCGCGCCATCGAGATTGACGTCGTGATGTTCGCCGAAATTGATCTCGCAGTTGCCCTTGCGGTTGTGCTCCCAGAACGAATCCCTGACTTCTTCGCCGAGCGTGACCTCCGCGGGTTCTACCAGCAGGTCGATGTCGTCGCTGATGACCAGCGACGTTTCGCTGGGGCGCCGTGCGCCGATGGCGGCGCTCTTCAGCAGCATGATGCGGAGATTCGCGCGGCGGGCAAGCTCGAGGATCGCGCGCAGGCGCTCGCGCCGACCGGCCTGCTGCGCGAACCACTTGCGCTCCTGCAGTTCGAAGCCGACCAGTGCCTGCCGCGGAATATCGGTGCCGACCCGGGCGGCAGCCTTCAGCGCAACCGAGAGCAGCGGCGCGATGCCCTGTACGGTGGCGATCTGGAATACCATGGGCCACGCAAATCCATCAGCCAGCGCGCCGATCCGCCCGGCAATCGCGGCGGGTTCGTTGTTGCGATTCACGCACGCAAAGAGAAATTCCGCTTCGGCGGTCAGTTCGCGACTGTGCAAACGCCTGCGCTCCTGTTTGTTTTGTCAGTCTAGCAAAGGAGAAAGCCCATGGCCTCACTCCGTGCAATCGCTCGTCACATCGGTTATCGCTTCACGCGCCGCTCGGACCGGCAGCTCGAGCCGAAGCTCGTGCATGTCATTGCCTGCGGGAATACGCTGGGGGAGGGTATCCAGTGGAATGGGGAGGACGGCTGCGCGTGGTGGACCGACATCATGGAATCGACCCTGCATTGTTGTGATCTGGTGGGGCAAGCACCCAAGGTCATTGCGTTGCCCGAGCGCCTCGGCTGCTTTGCATTCGCCAGGTCCGGCACGCGCATGCTGCTCGCCCTGGCGTCCGGGATCGCCTGGTTCGATCGCGCCAGCGGCGCGCTTGAATGGATCGCGCGCCCGGAGGCCGGAGTCGGCGGAAACCGATCGAACGACGGCCGCTGCGATCGGCAGGGGCGCTTCTGGGTCGGCACCTGCGTCGAGGACGGCAGCGCGGGTGGGCCGGGTGCGGCCCTTTACTGCCTGCGCGCTGACGGGCGGGTTTCGACGCACCTGCGCGGCCTCGGCACGTCAAACTCGCTGTGCTGGAGCCCGGATGGGGGTACCTTGTATCACGCCGATTCGCCGAGCCGTACCATCCTCGCCTACGATTTCGACGGTGCGGAAGGAACGCTGTCGCGGCCACGGGTATTTGCCCGCACCGAGCCTGGCGTCTATCCCGACGGCGCCTGCGTCGACCGCGAGGGCGGCGTCTGGAATGCGCAGTGGGGGGGCGCGCGCGTGCGCCGCTACTGGCCGAACGGCAGCATCGATTTCGATATCCGCATGCCGGTATCGCAACCGACCTGCGTTGCCTTCGGCGGCAGCGAGCTGGACCTGCTGCTGGTCAGCACCGCCCGCGCGGGGCTGGATCCCGCGCAACGAGCGGCGCAGCCGCTGGCCGGTCATGTGCTGGTGTGCGATGCGGGCATGCGCGGCCTGCCTGAGTCGCGCTTCGGCTGAGCGCACGCGGCGCGCCGTCGCGTGGCGCCGCTGCCGGCATCCCGCGAACTTCAGCAAGCCGCACTTCGCGAAAGTGCGCTGCTACGCACCGCGTCCGAATCGGCCGCCCGAGGGTGGCATGAGCGCCGATGTCCCGGCTCGAGAACCCGGAGGGCCAGGCCCTGGCACTTCGGGCGGGTTCCAGATGAGTGCCGCGGGCCGGTCAGCAGCAGGCGTGCGCCAGGTCGCGCACCACGGGCACGCGTACCTCGAAGCCGTTGCCGTGGTGGTACGTCAGGCTGCCACCGATACGCGAAAGCGTGCGGTTGTACAGATCAAGCCGATTAGAGCCGAACGCCGCATCTGAAATCTCCTC
>CAJADV010000336.1 GCA_903938575.1 uncultured Gammaproteobacteria bacterium | reverse complement strand
TGCGCGACCGTGGGTGTGCTGTTCATGCTCCCCGTGCTGGCCATCGGATCCAGCGCCATGGGCGCGACGATGCTCCGCGCGATGTACTCGCTCGACGCGAGCATGCTGGCCGATGTGCAGTCCTACCTCGTGCTGCTCTCGGGGCTGATACTTCTGCATACGCTGCAGCACTATCACAACGGTCTGCTGATTCTCGAAGAGCGGACCACGCTGGTCTCGCTGATCGGCGTGGTGGCTGTGGGCATCAGCGTTGCGGTGGCCCTGCGTGGCCTGTCGCAGGGCTGGCGCGCGGCGCAGCTCGTGGCGGCGGCCGAGTGGGCGGGCGGGACATTCAAACTGCTGGCGCAGTACGCCGTCTCGCGCGGGCTGCGCTCCACACGGCCTGATCCGCATCACGCGCTGGAGCCGCCGCGCTGGCGCGAGCTCTTCGCGTTCTTCTGGCCGGTGTGCATCTCCGGCATGACCTTTGGCATCAGCCGGCCGCTGGTGTTTGTGTTTGTCGCGCGCGTTCCCGGTGCCGTGGTGATCATCGCGGCGATGCGGGTGGCGATGGATTTCATGCTGCTCTACCAGAGCGTGGTGAACCAGTTCCGCCATTTCTTCGCCACGTTCGGGCTGGAGGATCTGGCGGAGAAGCGGCTCTTCATGGCGCTGGTCGCCGGCGGGCTGATCGGCGCCATGGCGCTCGTGTTGCTGATCACACCGCTGAGTGATGCCTTTTTCGTCGGCGCCCTGGGGCTCGGGCCGGAACTCCATGCCGCGGCGCACCACATGTGCCTGATCCTGCTGGTGGTGCCCGGGGTGTTGATGGTGCGCAACTACTATCACGGGATTCTCATCGCGCGCCGTCGCACCGCGGCGATGGCCACCGGCAGCGCCGCCCGGGTGGTGGCGATCGTGGCCACCTGCTGGCTTCTGCTGGTCACGGACAACCTGAATGCGGCCACCGCGGTGCTGGGCATGGTCGCGGGTTTCGTGGCCGAGATGGCGCTCGCCTGGTGGGCGGTCAGGCGGTTGGCAGCGTGATGCCCCGGGGGCCGAGTTCGATGTCGTCCAGGCACAGCAAGGTCAGGCGTCCGGCGCCGAGATAAATGCCGGTTTCGAGGAACAGCGCATTGCCCAGAAGCAGTGGGCGTGGCACCACCGTATGCCCGTGAATCGTGAGGTCGATGCCTGCCACCGGCGGCAGATCGGGCAGGCGGATGCGCTCGCGCGCCCAGAGCATTGCGCGGCAGCGCTCGGTATCGGCGCTTAGTCCGGGGATCAGGCCCCAGTCGTTCACGGGGCACTCGGCGTGGCAGATCCCCACGCGCAAGCCGCTGCGGTGGTGCAGCGTGATTGCCCATGGCAGCCCCTCGAGCAGCGTGGCCGCCGCGTGAGCCTCTGCGTTGGGCACCCAGCCCGCGAGACCCCATTCGCCGCCATTCTGGCGCCAGACATCGGCGATCCGCGTGCCTTCGCCTGCGACCGTGCGCAGCAGCATGTCTTCGTGATTGCCGCGCACCGCGTGAAACCACGTCTCGCGCATCAGAGCGACGGCGCCGGGCGAGTCCGGGCCGCGGTCGACCAGATCGCCCACGCTGAAGAGCCGGTCGCGCCCGGGAATGAAGTGGCGCGCGGCCAGTGCGTCGCGCAGCGCCGGCAGATGGCCGTGGAGGTCGCCGATCACGAAGTCGCGCCCGAACCGGTTGGGCGGGACGTGGCGGTGGAAATCCTTCATGCGGCTTGCTCCCGGAGCTTGCCCGGCGCCACAGCGAGGCGGGATTCGCGTGCCACGCGCCACGAGAGGCGTGCCGAGATGGCGAGCGCCGCGGCGCCGATGGCGACCACCATGCCAAGCCAGAAGCCTTCCACGCCCATGGCCGGGTGCCACGGTGAGCCAAAGGCAAGGAGGTAACACAGTGGAAGGCCGAACAGCCAGTAGGCCAGCATGTCGATCAGCGAGCTCACACGGGTGTCGCGGTAGCCGCGCAGCGCCATTCCCGCGCCTATCTGCACGGAGTCGAACACCCGGTAGGCCGCGGCGTAGACCAGCAGCGCCGCGCCCAGTTCCCGCACGGCCGGGTCGCCCGTGAAAAGTCCTGCGATAGGCTCGCGCAGCAGCACGATCAGCATGCCCTGCAGCAGCGCGATGCCCACCAGCAATTGCATGCCCGTTATGCAGACGGCGCGCGCGGCAAGCGGGTACTTGCCGCCCATCTCGTGGGCCACGCGCACCGACATCGCCTGCCCCACGCCGATCGGCACAGTGATCATCAGGCTGTCGAAGGTCATGGCCACCGCATGCCCGGCGATGGCTGCGGTGCCGAGCCGCGACATCAACAGCGGCACCACGGCAAAAAAACCGCCTACCGCGAGGAGCGAGAGTCCGATCGGAAGCCCCAGCGAGAGCGTGGCGGCCATCTCGCGCGGGCGCGGTCCGGCGAAGTCTCGCCACAGCTGATAGGGGACAAGCGCGCGGGCACGCAGGGAATAGGTGGTCCACGCGAGCATCAGCAGCACGAAGGCAATGAGCGTGGCCCAGCCACAGCCGGCGCCGCCCAGTCGCGGCAGCCCGAAGAGTCCGTGAACCAGCACGTAGTTCATCGGTATGTTGATCAGGAATGCCCCCAGCATCAGCCACATTACCGGGCGCATCAGGCCCAAGCCCTCGGCCGTGGTGCGGAAGCTGAGCGCCAGCGGCACCAGCATTGCCGTCCCGATGGTGGGATACAGGTAGCCGATCGCGATCTGCGTGACGGCGGGCTCCAGCCCTAGCCGCGGCAGCAACAGGATCGCGACCCAGATACTGAGGCCCGAGAAGAGCGCGAGCGGCACCGACAGCCACAGGCATTGCTGGAACTGGCCGCGGATGCCGTCGAAGTCCTGCGCGCCGTAGCGATGGCCGATGATCGCGCTGTTGGCGAGCAGGATGCCGAAGACCAGCAGCATGCCGAGATCCCAGACGTAGTAGCCGATGGTCACGGCGGCGAGGTCGGCGGTGCCCGCATTGCCCGCGATCATGACGTCGGTCACGCCCATGCCCATCACCGCGAACTGCCCGATCACGAGCGGGCCCGCCATGCGCGCGAGCCGCGCCCCCTCGGCGCGCATCGATTCCCAGCGTGGCGCGTTCACGGTTCAGTCGGGCGCGAGCAGCGCGAGCACTTGGGCATGCAGCGTGGGGTTGGCGGCGGCGACCACGAAGCCGCCGTTGCTGGCATCCTCGCCGCGGGGGCCGCTCACCACGCCACCGGCGCCGTGGATGATGGGAATCAGGGGCTGGATGTCGTAGGCCTGCAGATCGGATTCCACCACCAGATCCACCAGCCCCAGCGCCAGCAGGCAGTAGGAGTAGCAGTCGCCGCCGAAGCGCGACAGGCGCACGCTCGAGGCCACGCGCTCGAAGGCTTCGCGCTCCGTGGGCGTTTGGAACATCGAGGGGTGGGTGCAGTACAGGATGGCGTCGGCGAGGCGGGCGTCCTGCCGGGACTGCAGCGGGCGGCGCTCGCCGCGGCGCTCGAACCAGCCCGACTCCGCGGTGCCGGCGAAGGTTTCCTCGAGGTAGGGCTGGTGGACCAGTCCGGCCAGCGGGCGTCCCTGTGCCCGGATGCCCATCAACGTTCCCCATGCCGGCACGCCGCTGATGAAGGCGCGGGTGCCGTCGATGGGGTCGATGATCCAGCTCCAGTCCGAACTGCCGGCCTGCGTCCCGAGTTCCTCGCCCACGATGCCGTGATCCGGGTAGCGCGCGAGGATGGCCGCGCGCAGATATGCCTCGATGGCGCGGTCGGTCTGAGTGACCGGGTCATAGCGACCTTTGCTGCGCTTGTCCTCTACCGCCAGCGGGCGGCGGAAGGATGCCAGCGCGATACGGCCTGCCTCGGGCAGCAGCGAGACCGCGAACTCGAGCGCCTCGTTCACCAGTGGATTCATGCCGTTGGTCTCCCGGGGGCTCGCAGGGCGCCGGCGCAGAGGAGCCCCTGCGCGAGGTAGTACGAGCTCATGATGAGCACGCCCGCGCCCGGCAGCGGGCTGATGAAACGGTCGATTGCCAGCATGGCATCCGAGAGGGCGAAGCTCAGGGCGCCCGCGAACAGCAACAGCGGCCGGTCCGCCATGGCGGCACCCGTGACCATCGCCGTGATGGCCACACTGTAGAGCGCCACGGGCACTGCCATATCAGCTGTGCCGGGGAGTATCTGCCACGCCGTCAGCGCCGCCACGGGCAGGTAGGCTAAG
>CAJADV010000335.1 GCA_903938575.1 uncultured Gammaproteobacteria bacterium | reverse complement strand
GGCTCTGTATTGGCGCGCAACACGCCGGCGGCGCGCATATCGTCAACGGCGAGCAAGCCATCGAGGTCCTCGAGGATAGCCTGCGTTTCGGCGCGCAAACCGGGAGGCACAGGCTCCATCGGCATGGCAAATACCGATCGGGGTGACCTCGCGGGAGCGGGGAGCGGCATCCCGGTATCCGCAGGCCGCGCGAGGCGCACCGTGAACCAGAACCGGCTGCCTGCTCCCGGTGTGCTGTCGACCCCGGCCTCGCCGCCCAGCAGGGAGGCGAGACTCCGCACGGAAGAGAGGCCGAGCCCGACACCCCCGTGTCGACGAGTGAGAGAGGCATCGCCCTGCTCGAAGGCCTCGAAGATGCGATCACCCGCGCCGGGATCGATGCCCGGACCGGTGTCACTCACGGTACAGCGCAGCACCACTCCTTCCGGCTCTTCGCGCTGCAGGCCCAACTCCAGCACGACCGAACCCCGCTCGGTGAACTTCACTGCATTGCCAAGATAGACCTCGATCAACCGCGAGATCCGCATCGCATCGCCCAGCAGTACCGCGGGCAGTTCGGGGCTCACACGAGTGGAGATGTCCAGCCCTTTGGCGGTGGCCTGCGCTGAAAACCGCGAGATCATTTCCCGCGCCATGCTGGCTGGCGAGAAGGGCTTGCTCTCGAGCGTCACGCTGCCCGCCGAAAGGCTCGCGAGGTCGAGTACATCGTCCACCATCCGGTTAAGCGATTTGGCTGCGTCGCGGATGCGCGAGAGCCACGCACTCTGGTGAGGCGTGATGTCGTCGGCCAGAAGCAGTTCGGTGCCGCCCATGATGTGGTTCAGTGGCGTGCGGAATTCGTGGCTCACGTTGCGCATGAAGGCATTGCGTGCCCGGATGGCCGTCTCGGCTTCCCGGGCCCTGAGGGTAAGCTCCACGTTGAGGGCCTCGATCTCGCGTTTGCTCCTGTCGAGCGCCGCGACATGATCGCGCATGCGCTGTTCGGACTCGCGCCTTGCCGTGATGTCCTGTGCCACACCCTCGAAACGCTCGAGACTGCCATCGGGCTGGTAGAACACCCGTGCGAGGCTGTTCAACCAGTGCTCGGAGCCATCGGGCCATACGACCCGGTACTCCTGGTCGAAGTCACCGCCACCGCTGATGGCCCGCTCCACCCCGATCTGGACGCGGTCGCGATCGTCCGGGTGTATCGAGCCGATGAACCGCGCATAGTCGACTTCGTCGGATGCGGGGATAGCGAAGAGCGCCTTGCAGGCATCTGACCACACGAGCCGCCCCTCGTCCGGGTACCAGCTCCAGGGCCCGAGCCGTGCCGCGTCGATCGCAACCTCGAGATTCTCGGAGAGTTGCGCGTGTTTTTTCTCCGCGGCAAGCCGCAGCCGTCGCTCGGACAGCTCCAGCCGGGTGACGTCGTTGATCAGCCAGATCCCGTCCGGCGATCGACCTGCAGGCGAAGGCAGCACGGTGATGCGCAGAGATGTCCCGGGTTCGCGCAAATGCACTGTGAATTCACGCGCGGGTGCGCCGGAATGCCGCGCAGCGGACAATCCCTCCCGCAGGTTCATGGGCTCTTCCGAGCGTTCGATGAGGCGGTTGAGCGCGGCCGCGAGCTCAGGCTCGGCGATCTCGCCGATGGGCACGCCCAGCAGCAAGGCTGCGTCCTCGTTCACCAGGCCGGGATGTTCCGCCTCCGGCAACCTGATCACGCCCTGGGGCATGGCGAGGAACAGGCCCTCCATCTGGAGCCGGACCTGGTCGAGTTCCTGACTGAGCGCGCATTCGTGATCCAGCACCTCCCACTGCTCCAGCAGTGCTTGCGCCGTCCGGCTCGCATCCGGTGGAGGTGTGCAACCCGCCTCCCACAGCGACACCAGTCCCCGCGTGGTGCCGCTGGCGCGCAG
>CAJADV010000334.1 GCA_903938575.1 uncultured Gammaproteobacteria bacterium | reverse complement strand
GCATCATGTCGAGCCACACCACGATCATCCTCGGCACGGAGCGCAATTGATGGACGCCCACGCCGGCAAGCATTTCCCCCGACCCACGCCCGTCTCCCGCCCGTACTGGGAGGGTTGCCGCGAGGGCCGGCTCCTGCTGCAGCAGTGCGGTACCTGTGGGAAGCACCAGTTCTACCCACGCATCATGTGCAGCCACTGCAACGGCGACACCCTGGCCTGGGTGCCCGCCAGCGGCCAGGGCACGGTGAGCAGCTACACGGTGGTGCGTCGCCCCGTCTCGCCGGGCTACGCCGCCGACACCCCCTACGTGATCGCGCTGATCGCGCTCGCCGAGGGTCCGACCATGATGAGCAATATCATCGGCTGCGCGCCCGAGGCCGTCACCGTCGGGATGCCCGTCGAGGTCTCCTTCGAGGCCTGGTCCGAGGAGATCAGCGTCCCGAAATTCCGTCCACTGGCCGCTCCGGCCTGACAGCAAGGCACACCCAGATGCACCGCACCGCCTCCCTTCTCGCCGCGCTCCTCTCGGCCCTGCCCGCAGTCGCTGCGGTCACGCCGGTGCCGCCACCAGCGCCGCCTGCGGGGCCGGTCGTGCTGCTCACGGATCACGCGCTCGATGGCGCGGGCGCCGTGCTGGAGAGCGCGCGCATCAAGGTAGCAGATGGCCGCATCCGCTCGCTGGCCGGCGAGGCCACGGGCGGCAGCGTGATAGACCTGCGCGGCTACACCGTGCTGCCCGGCTGGATCGACACGCACGTGCACCTCGACTCGCACTTCGACCGCACGGGCCGCATCGCCACCGAGACCGAACCGGCCGCCGAGTGGGCCATGGGCGTGGCCGGTGCGGCCTGGGATTCCCTGATGGGCGGCTTCACCACCGTGCAGGCGGTTGGCGACTACAGCGAGCGCCCGCTGCGCGATGCCATCCGCGACCACGGCTTTCCGGGGCCGCGCGTGCTCACCTCGCTTACCTGGATCGAGGGCAACGCCCAGATGACGGACGAGGAGCTGCGTGCCGTCGTCCGCAAGCGCAAGGCCGATGGTGCGGATCTGATCAAGATCATGTCCTCGATGAGCCAGCGTGTCGGTGCCGGCCCCACCTTCACGGAGCACCAACTGACCGTGCTCTGCGAGGAAAGCCACGCCCAGGGGCTGCGCGCCATGGTGCACGCCTACCGTTCGCAAGTAGCGGTGGCAGCACGCGCGGGCTGCGACCAGATCGAGCACCTGACCTATGCCAGCGACGCCGAGATCAAGGAAGCCGCTGCGGCCGGTGTGTTCTTGAGCCCGCAGGTGGGGTTGGTGGTGCAGAACTACCTCGCGAACAAGGAGCGCTACCTCGGCGTGGGCAACTACACCGAGGCGGGCATGCAGACCATGAAAAAGGACATGCCGGAAGATTTCCGGGTCTGCAAACTGGCCGCCGCCATCCCCGGCGCGAAGCTGGTGTTCTCCACCGACGCCACCGCAGGGGCCCACGGCCACAACGCCGATGAGTTCCTCGGCCGGGTGGAATACTGCGGTCAGACGCCGATGCAGGCGCTGGTCTCGGCGAACGCGGTGGCTGCGGACTCACTCGGCATGGGCGATCGCCTTGGCCGCCTGAAGGCGGGCTACGAGGCGGATATCATTGCGCTGGACGGCGACCCGCTCGCTGATCTCACGGCCGTGCGGCGCGTGGTCTTCGTGATGCGCGGTGGCGTTGTGTACAAATGGGCGGGCACAAAAACCGCGGGGCGATGAGCCAGAAAGCAGCGTCATCGCGTACGATCGGATTATCGTCAACAGGCACACCGGCGCGCGGCGTCACTGGATCGGGAAGCAAGAGCCCATGCGAACTCCAAGGCAGCACCTGACGCTCGGCATAGTGGCCGTGTTCTGCGCGGCGGCGACCGCTGCCGCCCTGGCCCAGCCGCCCGCGCTACCCGCCGAACTGAGCGACACCGCCGTACTCACCCTCGGCAAACCACACCGGCTCTACACCATGGCCTACGATGGCAGCGCCGTGGTGGTTGACACCGACACCGGGCGCATCGAAGCACAGGTACCGATCGGGGCCAACGCCACACTCGACTTCTCTCCCGACAACACGCGCATCTACGTCGGCGAGACGATGTGGACCCGTGGCAACCGCGGTGATCGCATCGATCTGTTCTCGATCTACGACGCCAGCACACTCAACCTGTTGAAAGAAATCACCGTGCCGCCGCGCGCGCCGGTGAACCTGAAGTACAACAACACGAGCATCAGCGCCTCCGGTCACCGGGCCTATCTCTACAACCTGCACCCCGCCACCTCCATCACCTGGGTTGATCTGCGGAAAGAAACCGTCGGTGGCACGGTTGAAGTGCCCGGCTGCGCCATGGCCTTCGCCTGGGGAGAAACCGGCGTGTCCTCGCTCTGTGGCGACGGGTCGCTCGCCATGGTGACCGTGCCAGACACAGGCGCACCCACCATCACGCACACCAAGCCTTTCTTCGACGCCGCGGCAGACCCGGTCTTCGACAACAGCCTCTACGACGCCGCCACCGGAACGGCCGTGTTCCTTTCCTACACCGGGCTGGTATACGAGGCCACGCTGGGGCCGAAACCTGCGATAGCCAAGCCGTGGTCGCTGCAGCGTGCCGCAGGCTATGAGGCCGCGGGCACCGGCACCGAAGAACTCGCCTGGCGACCTGGCGGCAGACAGCCGATCGCCTGGCACAAGGCAAGCGACCGTCTGTTCGTGCTGATGCACACGGGGCCGTACTGGTCGCACAAGGCCCACGCCACCGAGATCTGGGTGCTGGATCGCAAAAGCCGCTCGCTGCTGCACCGCTGGCGCTCGCCGATGCCCACCCGCAGCGTCACCGTAAGCCAGGACACCCAACCCCAGCTCTACCTGGTCAGCATGGAGGCGCCGGCTGCCGTGATGGATGCCAACACCGGCGAGGTGCTGCGCACCATCGAGGCGGGTCTGGCTGAAGCCGCCACGCTGGCCGGTCACTGAGGGCTGCAGGCGATGCTTCCCGAGGACGCCCTGATTTCGCTGCGCGTATTGCTGGCGCTGGTGTTCCTGGTGGCAGGCGCCGGCAAGCTCCGGCATCGCGAGGTGCTCGAGGGCGTGATCGCCAATTACCGCGTGCTGCCGCGTGCGCTGGTGCCGCTGCTGAGCCACACCCTCGCCCCCCTCGAATTGCTGACGGGCATCGCGTTGCTTGCGCCGGGCGTGGCCACGCCTGTCGCGGAGGTGGCCGCGGCGCTCTTGCTGGGCGTATTTGCCCTGGCCATGGGCATCAACCTGCGTCGCGGGCGCTCTCATATCGATTGCGGCTGTTTCCGCGGCACGCTGCGCCAGACGCTGCGCTGGGAACTGGTGCTGCGCAACATCGCGCTGATGGGCGCGGCCCTCACCTGCGCGGCGCTG
>CAJADV010000333.1 GCA_903938575.1 uncultured Gammaproteobacteria bacterium | reverse complement strand
CGCATGAGCGGGTTCCTTGGGATCGGGGCGACGTTGAAGTAGTCTACGCGAGCCCCCATATCCCGGATGTCCGCAACGGAGACACTCCATGGCAGAGTCCGAGACTCCAGATGCCGGCCCCGAGTCACCTGACTCTTCCCCGCACAACAGCCTGACGATCCCGGAGCAGACGCTCCCGGACATTCTCTATCTCATGCCGGTGACTACCCGGCCGTTCATGCCGGCGCAGATCCAGCCGATGATGGCCGATGCCGAGATGTGGGGTCAGACCATCCAGCGGGTGGCCGAGACCGAACACAAGGTGATGGGTCTGTTCTTCGTCGAATCGCAGGATCTGAACTCGATACGCGCCGAGGACATCCCCGCCATCGGCTGCTCGGTGCGGCTGCTGAATGCCTCGGGAGACGGACGCCGCGTGCAGTTCATCTCGCAGGGTCTGGGTCGCATCAAGATCAAACGCTGGATCAACCGCAAGGCGCCCTTCGTGGTGCAGGTGGAACACCCGCGCACCTACCTGAAAAAGGACGATGAAACCCGCGCTTATGCGCTCGCAATGGTAGGTGCCATCAAAGAACTGGTGCCGCTGAACCCCCTCTACAACGAGGAGCTGAAGCACTACCTGATGCGCTTCAGTCCGGAGGATCCCTCACCGCTCACAGATTTTGCCGCCACGCTCACCAGCGCCAAGGGCCGCGAACTGCAGGACGTGCTGGAAACGCTGGATGTGCTCGACCGCATGCGGATCGTGCTGCCGCTGCTGAAGAAAGAGATCGAAGTCGCGCGGCTGCAGGACAAGATCAGCAGCCAGGTAAACGAGACCGTCAGCGAGCGCCAGCGCGAGTTCTTCCTGAAAGAACAGCTGAAAGTCATCAAACAGGAACTGGGGCTTTCGAAGGACGACCGCAGCGCCGACGCCGAGAAATTCGAGACCCGCATGGCGGCACTCAAGCCGCCACCCGCCGTGGCCGAACGCATCAAGGACGAGCTCGATAAACTCTCGGTGCTCGAAACTGGCTCGCCCGAGTACGGCGTGACGCGCAACTACCTCGACTGGGCCACCTCGGTGCCCTGGGGCGTGCACTCCACCGACAAGCTCGACCTCGCTCACGCGCGCGATGTGCTGGCACGCGAGCACGACGGGCTCGAAGACGTGAAAGAGCGCATCCTGGAGTTCATCGCCGTGGGCGCGTGGAAGGGCGAGATCAGCGGCTCGATCATCCTGCTCGCAGGTCCGCCAGGCGTGGGCAAGACCTCCATCGGCCGCTCGATCGCCAACGCGCTGGGGCGCGAGTTCTACCGCTTCTCGCTGGGCGGCATGCGCGACGAGGCCGAGATCAAGGGACACCGCCGCACCTACATCGGCGCGATGCCGGGCAAGTTCGTGCAGGCGCTGAAACAGGTGAAGGTGGCCAACCCGGTCATCATGTTGGATGAGATCGACAAGATAGGCGCGAGCTATCAGGGCGACCCCGCCTCCGCACTCCTCGAGGCGCTGGATCCGGAGCAGAACGCCGAGTTCCTCGACCACTACCTCGATCTGCGCGTGGATCTCTCGAAGGTGCTGTTCGTGTGCACCGCGAACCAGCTGGACACCATCCCCGGCCCGCTGTTGGACCGCATGGAAGTGATCCGCCTCGCGGGCTACATCGCCGAGGAAAAACTCGCGATCGCGAAGAACCATCTCTGGCCGCGGCTGCTTGCGCGCGCGGGCGTAAAAGGCACCACGCTGAAGATCAGTGACGCCGCACTGCGCCATGTGATCGACGGCTATGCGCGCGAAGCGGGTGTACGCAACCTCGAAAAGAAACTCGCGGGCCTGGTGCGCAAAAGCGTGGTCAAGCTCGTCGAGAACCCCAAGGCAAAGCTCTCCATCGGCAAGCCCGAGGTGGAGCAGATGCTAGGAGCGCCGATCTTCGCGAAGGAAAAACCCCAGCGCGGTGTCGGCGTGGTCACGGGCCTTGCGTGGACATCCATGGGTGGCGCCACGTTGCCGGTGGAGGCCACACGCGTGCATTCGTTGAGCCGCGGCTTCAAGCAAACCGGAAGGCTCGGCGAGGTGATGCGCGAGTCCGCGGAAATCGCCTATAGCTACGCGATGTCGCACCTGGAGCACTTCGGCGCGGACCCGAAATTCTTCGATGAATCCCTGGTGCATCTGCACGTGCCCGAGGGCGCAACCCCCAAAGACGGCCCCAGTGCCGGCGTCACCATGGCCACGGCGCTGCTCTCGCTGGCGCGAAACCAGCGCATCGCCCGCCCCCTGGCCATGACCGGCGAACTCACCCTCACCGGTCAGGTGCTGCCCGTGGGCGGCATCCGCGAGAAAGTGATCGCCGCCCGCCGCGTGGGCATCCGCGAACTGGTGCTGCCAGAGGCCAACCGCAAGGACTTCGAGGAGTTGCCGGAATACCTGCGCGAAGGCTTCACGGTGCATTTCGCGGGGAATTACGAGGACGTGTTCGGGGTGGTGTTCAAACGGTAGGGCATTAGCGAGAGCACGCGAGGT
>CAJADV010000332.1 GCA_903938575.1 uncultured Gammaproteobacteria bacterium | reverse complement strand
TGGCCTCTTCAGCACCACCGAGCTCCGCCGCATCCACGACACCGAGACCGATCCCGCCCTGCGCAAGCAGAAAGTGCTGGCCGTGATCCCGGTGGTTGCCGCCTGGGAGTCGGCCAAGTCCAAGGCCAAGGAAGGTGGCTTCGAATTCCGTACGCCGCGCGAGGGCGCCCGCAACCCGGCTAACGAACCCGATGTCATCGAGTCCGACGCCCTTACGTTCTTCGACAAGAACCCTGACGCTCTCGAGCACATGGTGATCGACGAGGAAAAGAACACCATCCGCTATTTCCGCCCCGTGCGCCTCGAGAAGGTTTGCATGAACTGCCATGGCGACCCCGCCACGTCCGTGGCCATCTGGGGGCGTGATGACGGCAAGGACATCACCGGCTTTGCGATGGACAACAAGCAGGTGGGTGATCTGCACGGTGCCTTCGAGGTGATCAAGCCGCTCGACGAGGCTGACCGGCAGGTGCGCAACAACGTGTTCAAGGGGGCGAGCGCCGTGCTGCCGTTGCTGCTGCTCGCGCTGTGGTTCGTGAATCGTCTGTCACGCAGCTTGTTCGTGGAGCCGTTGGCCAACGCAGCCGGCATCTGCGAGCGGATCGCCAAGGGTGACCTCACTGAGGAGATCGAGGTTCACTCCAACGATGAGGTGGGCAAGCTGATGGCCGCCTTGAAGGCGATGAGTGGCAATCTCAACAATCTGGTGGGCAACGTGCGCTCGAGCACGGCGGAGTTCACCCGCTCGGCCTCCGAGATCGCCAGCGGCAACATCGATCTTTCCTCGCGCACGGAGCAGCAGGCGGCCAGCCTCGAGGAAACCGCCGCCAGCATGGATCAAATGACCACCACCGTGCAGCAGAACGCCGACAACGCGCGCCAGGCGAACATGCTGGTGAGTGAGGCTCGCCAGCGTGCCACCCACGGACGTGACGTGGCCTCGCAGACGGTTGAGGCGATGACCGCCATCAACTCGTCCACCAAGCGCATGGCCGATATCATCGGCGTGATCGACGAGATTGCATTCCAGACCAACCTGCTCGCGCTGAACGCGGCCGTCGAGGCGGCCCGTGCCGGTGAACAGGGCCGCGGCTTTGCCGTGGTGGCCACCGAGGTGCGCAACCTCGCCCAGCGCAGCGCCACCTCGGCCAAGGAGATCAAAGACCTGATCCGCGACTCCACCGCCAAGGTCGATCAGGGCGCTGATCTGGTCAATCGCACCGGTGAGAGTCTTTCGGAGATCTTCGGTGCCGTGACCAACGTCGCCACCATGATCAACGAGATCGCCGCCGCCTCGAAGGAGCAGTCCGACGGGATCGTGCAGGTGAACCAGGCCGTGAGCCAGATGGACGAGATGACCCAGCAGAACGCGGCGCTGGTCGAGCAATCGACGGCTGCTGCCAAGTCGCTGGAGGAAATGGCCCGCGAACTTGACGGGCTGGTGAGCAAGTTCGAGGTGCGGGAGGGTGCCGTCCAGCTCGCCCCGCCGCGCGCGTCTTCTGCCCCGCAACGCCAGGTACCGCGTCCGATCGCCAAGCGGCCACCGGCAGGGCGCGCACCGCTCGCGCCGCCGCGTCAGGCCCCCGCAGCCCGGCCGCCACAGGTCAGGGCATCACCGGCCCAGGATGACGAGTGGGAGGAGTTCTGAGTCGAGGGGCTGGGAACACCCACCCCTCTGGAATGGAAGCATGACGAGCCGACCCGTACGCATTTTCGCCCTGGCCGTTTTGCTGGGGTGGCTGCTGGTCGGCTCGGTCCATCTCCACGCGCCTGATGCACCCAGAACCGTCGCCGACTGTCTGGTTTGTGGTTCCGTCGGGCACGCGGCCGCACTCAACTCCTCGCTACCTGTTTTCGCTCTGCGGCCCCTGCGCACGCCCATGGGCGCTGTCAGGAGGCTTGCCTCCGTTTCGGAGCCCGCTAACGGGCTTCCCGCCATTCGCGGCCCCCCTCTACCCGTTGCTGCCTGATTTCCTCTGACGCCGGTTATCGCCGTCGCGGGGATTCGACGACTGCGCCGGGCAGACTGCCCGTGCGCCTACACAGCATTTCGGAGGTTTTATGATTTTCAATCATCACGCACGGCTCGCACTCGCGACCGCCATATCGTTGCTTATGTCGAACCCCGTGCGGTCGGGGGAGTCCGCTATCGAGGAGCTTATCGTTTCATCGCCCCTGCACCGGGGCGAAGCCGAGACCGTTCTCCCTGTCAATGTTCTCTCCGACGCCGAACTCCAGCGCAAGTTGCGTGCAACGCTGGGTCAGACCCTTCAGGAAGAGGTCGGTGTGACTTATGCGTCCTTCGGCCCCGGTGTCGGTCAACCCGTGATACGTGGGCAGGGCGCGCCGCGTGTGATGATCCTTGCCAACAACATGCCGGTGGCTGATGCCTCCAACACGAGTCAGGATCACGCCAACGGCATCGAACCGGTGCTCGCCGAACGGGTCGAGGTGTTGCGCGGACCCTCGACCCTGCTGTTCGGCAGCGGCGCGATCGGCGGTGTGGTGAACGTAATCGATTCGCGCATTCCGCGGGCGGTGCCGGATGCTCCCTCCGGCGCGTTCGAGCACCGCCGTTCCAGCAACGCGGATGGCCGCGTGACGGCCGGTCGGTTCGAGACCGGGACCGGTGCTCTTGCCGTCCATCTCGACGGCTTCGCCCGCGACAACGACGACATCGAAATTCCGGGCACTGCCGATATCGACGGCGAAGGCGACTCCGGGTCCATCGCCAATACCGACGCCGATGCAGGCTCGGGAACTCTTGGCATGTCCTGGGTAAAAGACTGGGGTTTCGTCGGCGGTTCCGTGAGCGGGCTTGAGAACGAGTACGGGATTCCCGGCGGTGCGCACGGACACGACGATCAGGCGGAAGGGCCCGGGGTGGAGGAGGAAGAGTCGGTCAGGATCGATCTGGAGCAGACGCGCTACGATCTGCGCGCCGACCTCATGGACCCCTTCGCCGGCGTGGAGACTTTGCGTGCGCAATTCGCCTACACGGACTACCAGCACAAGGAGCTCGAAGGTGGCGCCGTCGGCACTACCTTCGGCAACAACACGCTGGATGCTCGTATCGAAGCCGTGCACAACCTCGGTGGCCTGCATGGGGCGGTCGGTCTGCAGTCCTCCAGTCGCGACTTCAAGGCCGTAGGGGACGAGGCTTTCGTGCCCAGTTCGGAGTCGGATTCGTGGGGAATCTTCCTGATCGAGGACATCCACGCCGGTGATGTCACGTGGGAGCTGGGCGCGCGTTTCGGTCACGATGAGCACAAGCCCGATGGCGGCACTGTGCGCGATTTCGACACGCTGAGTGCTTCGGTTTCCGGGATGTGGGATATCGACGCATCGCAGAGCCTCAAGTTCTCACTATCGCGCTCGCAGCGCGCACCTGCGACGGAGGAGCTGTTCTCTGGCGGGCTCCATATTGCGACCGCAAGCTACGAGATCGGGGATTCGGGTCTCGACGAAGAGACCTCGATGAACCTTGATGTGGGTTACCACCTCCACGCCGATGCCTTCGATCTGCGCATTGATGCCTTCGTGAACAATTATCAGGATTACATTTTCAAGAATTACACGAGCGCGGTGTTCAACCAGGATCTCGAAGTCGTGGAAGCCGTGTGCTCCGCCGCCGATCCAGACGCGTGCGTGGATGTCTTGCAGTGGAGTGCTGATGACGCGGTCTTCCACGGCATGGAGTTCGATCTCGACGTGTTGCTCGCCGCGGGGTTCTCGGTGCAGGTCTTCGGCGACGTGGTGCGAGGGGAGCTTGATGACGGCGGCAACGCGCCGCTCATGCCACCGACGCGACTCGGTGCTGGCCTGACGTGGGAGGAGGGGCCCTGGCATCTCGGGCTGCGGGCCAGCCGGGCCTTCGACCAGGATGACCCCGCTGCGCGTGAGACGTCCACGGATGGCTACACCGCTCTCTCCGCCCATGCGGAGTACCGGATGGAGCGCGGCCCCGGCACGTGGACGGTGTTTCTGCGCGGTGACAACCTGCTGGACGAGGAGATCCGGAATTCGGCTTCGCTACTGCGTGATATGGCGCCGGAGGCGGGCCTGAACGTCGAGGCGGGCGTGCGGGTCGAGTTCTGACGCCCCGCATGGCTCGGCTCTTGTAGCAGCCATCGGTTTCATGTTTCCCGGGCCCGGCAGCAAGCCTGCTGTCGGGTCCGCCGCCACCTCAGCCCAGCGGCAGTTCCGTGGTGCACTTGATCTCGGTCACCGCCACCTGCGAGTGCATCTCACGCACGCCCTCCAGCTGGGTGAGCCGCTGGCGGATGAACTGCTCGAAGCCCTTGATGTCGCGGGTCACGACCTTCAGCAGGTAGTCCATCTGGCCCGTCACGGTGTAGCACTCCACGACCTCGGGAAATTCGCGCACCGCGTCCTCAAAACCCGCGAGCGAATGGCGGCCATGTTCGGAGAGACTTACCGAGACGAAGGCCACGAAGCCCAGCCCCAGCGCCTGGGGATCGAGCAGCGCCACGCGACGGCGGATGTAGCCGCGTTGTTCGAGCCGCTGTACCCGTCGCCAGCAAGGCGATTGCGACAGCCCGATCTTGTCGGCGAGTTCGGCGGCGCTCAGGCTGGCGTCGTGCTGTAGAAGTCGGAGGATCCGCAGATCCGTGGCATCCAGAGAGCTTTGCATGAATCTACCGAATAGTGAGCGGAACGAGACCATAAGTTGCCGGCTCTTGGCTTTGCAAACACCTTAAAGCAAGGTAACTGCCGAAAATGGCGCCTAGACTATGCCCAAGGCCTGTTCTGGCCTGCGAGGCTCTGTACGGGGGAATTGCCGCATGACGCGACGTGACGTGAGCCTCGATGACAAGTACACGCTGCAGTCCGGCCGCGCCTACATGAGCGGCATCGAGGCGCTGGTGCGCTTGCTGATGCTCCAGCAGCAGCGCGACCGCGCCGCGGGGCTGAACACTGCGGGTTTCGTGTCGGGCTACCGCGGCTCGCCGCTCGGCGGGCTCGACCAGGCCTTGTGGAAGGCCTCGCGCCATCTGGATGCGCACAACGTCGTTTTCCGCCCGGGCGTGAACGAGGATCTGGCGATGACCGCCGTGCGCGGCTCGCAGGAGGTCACGCTGTTCCCGGGTGCGCGCGTCGATGGCGTCTACGGCATGTGGTATGGAAAGGGGCCGGGCCTCGATCGCAGCATGGACGTGCTGAAGCACGCCAACGCCGTGGGCACCTCGAAATTCGGCGGTGTGCTTGCTGTGGTGGGCGATGACCACGCCTGCAAATCCTCCACCTTGCCGCACCAGTGCGAGCACGCGTTTATGGGGGCTTCGGCCCCGGTACTCAATCCGGCCAACGTGCAGGAAATCCTCGATCTCGGCGTGCTCGGCTGGGAGCTCTCGCGCTACAGCGGCTGCTGGGTGGGCTTCAAGGTCATCACCGAGAACTGCGACGCCTCAGCGTCCGTTGATATCGATCCCTCGCGCGTGATCGTGCGCGTGCCGGAGGATTTCCGCCTGCCACCGGGCGGCGTGCATGCGCGCTGGCCCGACAAGCCGCTCGCGCAGGAAGAGCGCCTGAACCACACCAAGATCTACGCCGCGCGCGAGTTCGCGCGGGTGAACAACATCAACTACATCGCCATCGATTCGCCGCGGCCGCGGCTCGGCATCATCACCACTGGCAAGGCTTACCTCGACGTGCTGCAGGGTCTGGAAGACCTCGGCATAGATCGCAACCGTGCAGCGGAGCTTGGCATCCGCGTCTTCAAGGTCGGCATGCCCTGGCCGCTGGAACCGGTGGGCACGCACGCCTTTGCGCAGGGGCTCGAGGAAATCCTTGTCGTCGAGGAGAAGCGCAGCATCATCGAAGACCAGCTGACCGGTCAGCTCTACAACTGGCCCGTGGACCGCCGCCCCCGCGTGGTGGGGGAATTCGACGAGGAAGGCCGCCCGCTGCTGCCCAACACCGCGGAGCTCACACCGGCGATGGTCGCTCGCGCCATCGCGAGTCGCATCCGCCGTTACTACCAGTCCGAGGACATGCAGGAGCGTCTCGACTTCTTCGATCGCAAGGAGCGTTCGCTTGCCGCCCCGCGGGAGATCATCGAACGCACGCCGCATTACTGCTCGGGCTGTCCGCACAACACCTCCACGGTGGTGCCCGATGGCAGCCGCGCCATGGGCGGCATCGGCTGCCACTACATGGTGACGTGGATGGACCGCCGCACCGAGACTTTCACGCAGATGGGCGGGGAGGGCGCGTCATGGATCGGGCAGGCGCCGTTCACGAGCACGAAGCACGTGTTCCAGAATCTGGGTGACGGCACCTACTTTCACTCGGGGCTGCTGGCTATTCGCGCTGCCGTCGCTTCGAAGGTCAACATCACCTACAAGCTCCTTTACAACGACGCCGTGGCCATGACCGGCGGCCAGCCGGTGGACGGGCAGCTCTCGGTGGCGCAGATCATCGAGCAGGTGCATGGCGAGGGCGTGCACCGCATGGCACTGCTGAGCGATGAGCCCGACAAGTACCCGCACGAGTTGCGTCACTTCCATGGCGTCACGATCCATCACCGCGACGAACTCGATGCGGTGCAGCGCGATTTCCGCGAGATGCCGGGCTGCACGCTGATCGTCTACGACCAGACCTGTGCCGCCGAGAAACGCCGGCGCCGCAAGAAGGGCGAACTGCCCGATCCGCAGCGCCGTGTCTTCATCAACGAACTTGTATGCGAGGGCTGTGGCGATTGCGGTGTGGCGTCTAACTGTCTCTCGGTGCTGCCGAAGGAAACCGAGTTTGGCCGCAAGCGCGCTATCGACCAGAGCGCCTGCAACAAGGACTACAGCTGCCTGAAGGGCTTTTGCCCCAGCTTCGTCACGGTGGAGCGCGGGCAGTTGCGACGCAGCCGTGCCGCCGATGCAGCCACCGACTTCGCCGCACTGCCCGCGCCCGTGCTGCCGCCGCTAGCGCGGCCCTGGAACACGGTGATCACCGGCATAGGCGGCACGGGCGTACTCACCGTGAGCGCGATCCTCGGGATGGCGGCGCACCTCGAAGGCAAGGGTTGCACGGTGCTGAACCTGAGCGGACTGGCGCAGAAGTTCGGCCCTGTGGTGAGCCATGTGCGGGTCGCTGCACGCCAGCAGGATATCCACGCGGTGCGCGTGGCTGCGGGTGACGCCGACCTGCTGCTCGGCTGTGACCTCGTGGTGAGCGCCGCCGAGGACCCGCTCGCCAAGCTCCATGACGGGCGCTCGCACGCGATCGTGAACGATTTCGAGGCACCCACGGCCGCGTTCACGCGCGACCCCGATGTTGTATTCCCCACCGAGGCCATGAAGACCAAGATCCGCGAGGAGGTGGGCGCTGCCAAGACCTCGTTTGTGGATGCCACATCCATCGCGACCGCACTGCTTGGAGACGCCATTGCCGCGAACCTGTTCTTGCTTGGCTTCGCCTTCCAGCGCGGCCTGGTGCCGGTGGGCGAAGAATCCATCACGCGGGCCATCGAACTGAACGCCGTGCAGGTGCGTTTCAATCAGCAGGCCTTCCTGTGGGGCCGGCGTGCGGCGCACGACGAGGCGGCGGTGCGCGCCGTCGCAGGCATTGCCTCGGGCGCGCCCGCGATACCCCCCACGCTCGATCAATTGATCGCCCGGCGCGAGGATTTCCTGCGCGAGTACCAGGACGTGGCGTGGGCCGGGCGCTTCGCGGCCACGGTGGCGCGGGTGCGCGCAGCCGAGGCACGTGTGGCAGGCACCGGTGCTGCGCTGCCGCTCACCGAGGCCGTGGTGCACTCGCTCTTCAAGCTGATGAGTTACAAGGACGAGTACGAGGTGGCGCGGCTCTACACCTCGGGGGAATTCCAGCGCCTGCTGCAACGCCAGTTCGAGGGCGACTACACGTTGCGCTTTCATCTGGCGCCGCCGATCCTCTCGGCGCGTGATCCGGTGAGCGGTCATTTGCTCAAACGCGAATTCGGTCCCTGGGTGATGCCTGCCTTCGGGTGGCTGGCGAAGCTGCGATTCCTGCGCGGTTCGCGCCTCGATCCCTTCGGTCGCACTGCGGAGCGCCGCATGGAGCGTCGCCTCATCGATGACTACGAGTCGCTGCTCGCGCGCTTGTTGCCCGTCCTCGCTGCGGGCAACCATGGGCTGATCGCTGAAATCGCGGCCTTGCCGCTCAAAATCCGCGGTTTCGGCCATGTGAAGGAGCGCAATCTCGAGCAGGTGCTCGCGCGGCAGGCGGAATTGCTGCTCTTGCTGGAGGCGCCTGCCGAGGTGGTGCGGATACAGGCTGCCTGAAAAAACAGGCCCAGTGGGGCGGCGTAGCCGGCGTGTCTGTTTGACGGGGTCGTCCCAGCGTCGGGATCGTGGCGTGA
>CAJADV010000331.1 GCA_903938575.1 uncultured Gammaproteobacteria bacterium | reverse complement strand
CCCCGCCCTCGGCAACAACGCCCTGGACGGCATGCACCGCGTGATCGCCGCGCTGCTCGCTTTCCGCGCCGAACTCGCATTGAAGCACCGCAATCCGATCTTCGAGGTCGAGGTGCCCACGCTGAACCTGGGCTGCATCCACGGCGGCGACAACCCCAACCGGATCTGCGGGCAGTGCGAGCTGCACTTCGATCTTCGCCCGCTGCCGGGGATGGAACCGGAGGAATTACGCGTGACGATCCGCGAGCGCCTGCAGTCGATCGCCGCCGAGACCGGTCTGGGCATCAGCATGCGTCCGCTGTTCCCGGGGCTCTCGCCCTTCGCCGAGGACGCGCTTGCACCGGTGGTCCGCGCCGCGGAAGAATTCACCGGACACGCCGCGGGGCCGGTGGGCTTCGCCACCGAGGGTCCTTTCATGCAGGAACTCGGCATGCAGACGGTGGTGATGGGGCCGGGCTCGATACGACAGGCGCATCAGCCCGACGAATACATGGAGCAGCGCCAGGTGGAGCCTGCGGTGAGGGTGTTGTCGGGGATGATCCAGCGTCTGTGCGTGGACGCCTGAGGGGGAAAGCAGAACCGTGGAAAACTACGTCAACTGGTTCCGCACCGCGGCACCCTACATCAACGCCCACAAGGGCAAGACGGTGGTGCTCGCTTTCGGGGGCGACGCCATCACCGACGAGCGCTTCGCCGCCATCGTCCACGACATCGCGATCCTCTCCACGCTGGGCCTGAAGATCGTGCTGGTGCATGGCGCGGGCAAGGCGATGGATGCAACGCTGCCTGATCCCGGCATCAGCGAGGGCGCCGCGCGTGGCCGCCGGGCGGTGTCCCCCGATGATCTCGAACGCCTGACCGGTCACGCCGGGCTGCTGCGGGCGCGGGTCGAGGCGCTGCTCTCGATGGGCATCGCCAACTCCCCCATGCACGGAGCGCGCATCCGTGTCTGCGGCGGCAACTTCGTGATCGCCCAGCCACTCGGCGTACACGGCGGCACCGACTTCGGCCACGCCGGGCGCGTACGCCGCATCGACCGCGAGGGCATGAGCGCCGAACTCGGCTCAGGCAATATCGTGCTGCTCTCGCCGCTCGGCTACTCCACCACGGGCGAGATCTTCTACCTCGGCCGCGATGAAGTGGCCGTGGCCGCCGCCACCACACTCGGCGCCGACAAGCTGGTGTTTCTCGAGGACACACTGCTCACCGATGCCAGCGGCACGGTGCAGCGCGATCTGCCGCTGCGGCTGGCGCAGATGCTCGCCGCCGAAAGCCCCTCGCCCGTGCTTGATGCCGCCATCGTCGCCTGCCAGGGCGGGGTGGAGCGCTGCTATGTTCTCGACTACCGGCACGACGGCGCGCTGCTCTGCGAGCTCTACACGCGCGATGGCATCGGCAGCATGGTGAACCGCGACTCCTACGAGAGCATCCGCGTGGCCGGCATCGAGGACGTGGGCGGGATCATGGAGCTGATCGGACCCCTGGAGCGCGACGGCACACTGGTGCGGCGCTCGCGCGAGCGGCTGGAACTCGAAATCGACTGCTTCAGCGTGGTGGAGCGCGACGGCGCGATCATCGCCTGCGCGGCGCTCTACGCCGATACGCCCAACCGCTCGGGTGAACTCGCCTGCGTGGCCACCGATCCAGGCTACCGGCGCAGCGGGCGCGCCAACCGCCTGCTCGAGCACATCGAGAACCGCGCGCGGGAGGCCGGGCTCGACAGGCTCTTCGTGCTGACCACGCGCACGGCGCACTGGTTCGTCGAGCGCGGCTTCCGACCCACGGAACTCGCCAACCTCCCGGAAAAGCGCCGCGAACTCTACAACTACCAGCGCAACTCGCAGGTATTCATCAAAGACATCTGAGGCAGAGGTAACCATGCCACGCTACCGCTCGAAGACCAGTACCGAAGGCCGCAACATGGCTGGCGCGCGCGCGCTCTGGCGCGCCACGGGCATGACCACCGCCGATTTCAGCAAACCGATCATCGCCGTCGTGAACTCCTTCACGCAGTTCGTGCCGGGCCACGTGCACCTGAAGGATCTGGGACAGCTGGTCGCGCGCGAGATCGAGCGCACCGGTGGCGTTGCCAAGGAGTTCAACACCATCGCCGTGGATGACGGCATCGCCATGGGCCACGACGGCATGCTCTACAGCCTGCCTTCGCGGGACATCATTGCCGACTCGGTGGAGTACATGGTGAACGCGCACTGCGCCGACGCCATGGTGTGCATCTCGAACTGCGACAAGATCACGCCCGGCATGCTGATGGCCGCGCTGCGCCTGAACATCCCCGTGGTGTTCGTCTCGGGCGGCCCCATGGAGGCGGGCAAGACCAAACTCTCGCAGCACAAGATCGACCTGATCGATGCCATGGTTGCCGGGGTTGACGACCGGATCGACGACGCCACCGCCGAGGAGTACGAGCGCTCGGCCTGCCCTACCTGCGGCTCCTGCTCGGGCATGTTCACCGCCAACAGCATGAACTGCCTCACCGAGGCGCTGGGGCTCTCGCTGCCCGGCAACGGCTCCGTGCTCGCCACGCACGCCGACCGCGAGCGGCTGTTCCTGGAGGCCGGGCGGCTGGTAGTCGAGATCGCGAAGCGCCACTACGAACACGACGACACGAGCGTGCTGCCGCGCAATATCGCGAATTTCCAGGCCTTCGAGAATGCGATGACACTGGATATCGCGATGGGCGGCTCCACCAACACGATCCTGCACCTGCTGGCCGCCGCGCAGGAAGCCGAACTCGATTTCACACTGGCCGACATCGACCGCCTGTCGCGGCGCGTGCCGCAGCTGTGCAAGGTGGCGCCGAGCACGCCGAAGTACCACATGGAAGACGTGCACCGCGCCGGCGGGATCATGGCGATCCTGGGCGAACTCGAGCGCGCAGGGCTGCTGCACGCCGACATCCCGACGGTGCACAGTCCGAGCATGCGCGAGGCGTTGGCGCGCTGGGACGTGGTGCGCAGCAGCGATGAATCCGTGCACACGTTTTTCCGCGCGGGCCCGGGCGGGATCCCGACACAGGTGGCCTTCAGCCAGTCGACGCGCTGGGACACCCTCGACCTCGATCGCGAAGAGGGCTGCATCCGCAAGCTCGAACACGCCTACAGCACCGAGGGCGGGCTCGCCGTGCTCTTCGGCAATCTCTCCCCGGATGGCTGCATCGTGAAAACCGCCGGCGTGGACGAATCGATCTGGGTCTTCGAGGGACCCGCGCACGTGGTCGAGAGCCAGGACGAGGCCGTCGAGCACATCCTCTCGGGCGAGGTGGTATCGGGCGAGGTGGTGGTGGTGCGCTACGAGGGCCCGCGCGGCGGCCCCGGCATGCAGGAGATGCTCTACCCCACCAGCTACATCAAATCGCGCGGACTCGGAAAAGAATGCGCGCTGCTCACCGACGGGCGTTTCTCGGGCGGCACCTCGGGGCTGTCGATCGGGCATGTCTCGCCGGAGGCAGCAGCGGGCGGAGCGATCGCGCTGGTCGAAAACGGCGACCGGATACGCATCGATATCCCGGCCCGACGCATCGACCTGCGGGTTGACGACGCCACGCTCGCCGCGCGGCGAGCGGCCATGGAAGTACGCGCGGATGGCGGCTGGAAGCCCGTGAATGCGCGACCACGCAAGGTGTCGACGGCGCTGCGCGCCTACGCGATGCTCTGCACCAGCGCCGACAAGGGCGCGGTACGGGATCTCTCCAGGATTCCCTGAGCGCGGGCGCGCTCAGAGCAGTTCGCGGCGCGCGATCTCGGTATCGCCCGCTTGCGCAAGGACGAGCAGCCGATACATGCCCACCGAAGGCGACAAGGACCCCGCGAACTACGCGGCGATCGGCAGTCGGATCAGATCTCGACGGTGATGCCCAGTTCGGCTTGCTGAATGGGCGGTAGGTTCAGGGTTCGACCCAAGCTCTCATCCTGTCGATGCAGCCACCGGAAGGGCCACTTCATGAACCTTGGCAACCCGCCGGACGCTGCGAAACGGATCTCCTCGCGCCCTAGGTAATAAACAATTTCAGCAGGGCTGTGCCACCAACCCTGCATCTGTCCGAACGTTAGGACAGGGTCGATGGAAACCGGCTCGGCAAAGCCGAATGATACTTCGAGGGCATAAATGCCATGGGAAAAGGCGCGCATCCGGATGCGCGAATCGTCCCCGATGCGCGGCACATTGCGCGTCGAGAAATCCACAATAACCGTGGGCTGATACAGCAGTGAAGTGAGTTGCACCTGACGCAGCAACGCATTGGGCGTAATGCCCAGGTCAGCTGGGAAAGGCAGGTGCTGGAAGAACACCGCAGGCCTGGCCTGATGGTGCAGATCAGTCCGCTCGGCAACCATGTCGGCGAACAGTGCAACGGGCATGTCCAGCCGTTGCGCCTGGCCCATAAGGTAGCGGTTACCCACCCTCCAGATCCACAGCAAGCCTATCGCCCCCAGCGCGATTAGCAGAGTGAGGTAATGCCCATCCGGAAGCTTGGTGATGGTCGCAGCCAGGAACAGACAGTCCAGTGGCAGCGCGAAAGCGGCAAACACCACAACTTTCAACCGTGACCAGCGCCACACGAGATGCGCGAGCAGCGTGAACGCCACGGTAGTGACCGTCATCGTGGCCGCGATGGCAAACCCGTAAGCCGAGGCCAATGCCCCCGATGAACCAAAGCCGAGCACCAGCAGCACACTACCGACGGCGAGCAACAGGTTGATGCGCGGCAGATAGATCTGCCCACGTTCATCCGCCGAGGTCTGAAACACCTTGAGGCGCGGCAGGTAATTGAGCTTGATGGCCTGGCTGGCCAGCGAAAACATGCCGGAGATGACCGCCTGACTGGCAATGATGCTGGCCAGCACAGCCAGAATTCCCATGGGCAGCAGAACTGCGGCAGGAATCAGCGCAAAGAAAGGACTGGTCTCGCTGCCGGTGTAGGTCTGCGTCCTGAGCAGCCAGGCCCCTTGGCCAAAGTAGTTGAGCAACAGGGCCCACACCGCAAAAGAGTGCCATGCCCAGGCGATCGGCCGACGACCGAAATGGCCCATGTCTGCGTAGATGGCTTCCGCGCCAGTCACTGCCAGAAGGATGGAACCCAGCAGGCCCAGGCGCTGCGGCCAGGTGAGCACACTGAACAGCTGCGCGGCATGCGCGGGTGACAGGGCAGCCAGCACCTGTGGTGCCTGCCACACCTGGATCGCACCCAAGGCAGCAATTGCCAGAAACCAGCACAGCATGATGGGCGCGAACAGGCGGGCCAGGAACGCCGTACCAAAATGCTGCGCATAGAACAGCGCGAGCAGCACGATGACGGCCAACCAGACCGTCCATTCGCGCAGGGTCGGGAAAACCAGCGCCAGCCCCTCGGTCGCCGCCATCACGGAGAGCGCCGGCGTAATCAGAGTGTCAGAAAACATCAGCCCGATCGATACCATGCCCAACCCGGACGCAAACACGAGCAGCGACCGGCTGGCACCCCGCAACCGGTCTTTCAGCGTGGCGACAATCGCAAAGATTCCGCCCTCGCCATCGTTGTCCGCGACCGTCACGAAGTGCAGATATTTAAGCGAGACAATGGCCAACAACGACCAAAAGATAAAGGAAACGATACCCAGCACGGATTCGGCAGCCGCCGGTAGGCCCGGCGTCAGCATCGACTCCTGAATGGCATACATCGGGCTGGTGCCGATGTCGCCGAAGACCACGCCCAGCGACCCCACAGCCAGCAGGAAAATATTCGAATCGCGACGTGACGTTTCGTGATGCATGGAGGATGTTACGGCATTCACAGGGCCCGGACAGCTACCAAAGGTCCTTGAGCCGCGCGGCCAAATCAATGGGTGGCGTAACACTGTCCTTCAGCACGCCAGTCGGTGACGGCGCGGGGGAAGGTGGCGTACCTGCTACGGGATGCCTTCAAAATCCCCTGAGCGCGGGCGGGCTCAGAGCAGTTCGCGGCGCGCGATCTCGGTGTCGAGAAAGCGTAGCCACTGCGCGGCGGTGGCCTGTGAGGCGGGTTCCTGCTGCGCCAGCAGGAAGGCCTCGCGCGCCTCGCGCAGCCGGCCCATCTCGTAGAGCGCGCGACCCAGCAGCACGCGGGCGCCGTCTGCCGCCGCGCCGTCCAGCGCCAGCGCGGCGCGCGCGGACTCGGCAGCACTGGCTGGCTGTTCGTGGTCCAGTTGCAGGCCCGCCAGCCGCATCCACAGCTGCGCGTCCTTGCCCAGCCGGGCTGCGGCCTCGAGCCGGGGAATCGCGAGCGCGGGCTCACGCGCCTGCTGCCAGGCGGTAGCGATCAGGGCCAGATTGGTAGGTGTTTCGGCAATCCGCCCGGCCGCAAGCTCCTGCTCCAGCAGCGCGGCGGCGCGCACGGGCAATCCTACCGCCAGATAGAGATCCGCCATCCCGAGCAATTCCTGCGCGTCGACCAGCCACCCGGCAAGCCAAGCCGCCTCCATGGCCGCCACACGCCGCGCCGGCTGGTTCAGCTCGGCCTCGATCGCGGCAAGCTGCAGGAGATATTCCTTGCGCGGAAAATCACGGGCGAGCGTCTCCAGGGTGAAGGCCGTGCGCTTCAGATCACCGGCGGCATAGGCTGCCGTGCGCATCAGCAGATACCAGTCCTCCTGCGGGGCCAGATGGCGCTGGCGCGCCTCGGCAATGGCAGCGTCGAGCTCCTTCAGCGCATCGCGATTGCGCCCCTGCTCGTGGCGGGCACGCGCCAGCAGGACGTGCGCCTCCGGCGAGGGGTCATCACTGATCGCGAACCAGGTGACGAGAATGTCTGCCGCCTGCGTCCACTGCCCGAGTGCCAGGTGCAGCTGCGCCAGGGCGTAGCGGGTGTTCACCTCCATCGTGAGGGGTAATCCCTGCTGCGTGAGCACCTGCCGGTAGGCCAGCACCGCGGCTTCGCGCTCGCCACGGGCATCACGGATGAAGCCCCGGAAGTAATACAGGTTGGCGCGCTCGTAGCTGTTCAGCGTGCGACCACCATCGAAGTCGCCCGACAGCGACTCGAGCATGCCAAGCGCCTGCGCGTGATCGCCGCCCTCTGCCGCGCGCTGGACGGCCGCGAAGCGCTCGAATACCGCCGGGCGCATCCGCGGCGTGCGTCGCGTGATCGCAGCCGTGCGCGCGGGTGCGGCAGATACCTCGGCGGCAGCCACTGCCTTGCTCGCCGGCAGCAGCCACAGCGGGCTGCCCAGAACGCCGAGCCACGCGATGGCAAACCAGGGCCGGCGCATCGCCCTCAGTGCTCCAGGGAAAAAACGAATTCGTTGCGCACGCCCCGCGCTTCTACGGGTTGGCCTGCACGCAAGCGGGGGCGGTACTTGAAGGCGCGTGCGGCCACCACGGCCGAGGACTCGAAGACGCCAACGGGCCTGCAGTCGACCGCTCGCACGGCGTCGGTAGTGCCGCTCGCCGTCACGGTGAACTCTACCGTGCAACGTCCGGTGATCCCGGCGGCCTCCGCGGCAGCGGGATAGGCGGCAGCCACGGTAACGAGCGGCAGATATTCCACGTCCGGAGCAGAGCGCGACGCCGCGAAAGGCCAGGCCGGGGAATCGCCGGCGGCATGGTCTGCGGAGACATCCGCTGAGGCGCCCGCCTGCGTGGCTCTCACGCCAGAAGACTCGCGCTGCAGCACTCCGGAGACGGCCAGCACGACCAGCACCGCCGCCAGTACCAGCGCGCGAAACAGCGCATGCGTGTGCTCGTGCTGTTGATCAGCGCGATCGAGGCGGGTGGTCTTGCGTCGCCGTAACTGGCGCAGCCCGGGCGTTCTGCTCACGGCGTATCGCCAATGGCGGCCGCGGCCACCAGCGCTGCGGCCTCCTGATCAAGGGCGTGGACCAGCAGACGCACGCGTGCCGCCAGCAGTGATTGCAGCAACAGCACAGCGAGACCCGCCGCAAGGCCTTCAACCGTGGCGGCAAGCGCGCGCAACAGTGTCTCGGGATCGAAAGGCTGACCGGGCACGCCACCGTGCATCACCGCCGACACCGTACCGAGCACGCCGAGCAGCGGCGCTGCCGTGACGGTCAGCCGCAGCGCCGACAGACCGAACTCGATGGCAGGCATCGCGCGGAGCAGCGCTTCGTGGAGCAGGTGCTCGAGTGCGGTGGCGTCCAGCGTGGGATGCGCCGCCGCCACGGCGCGCAGCTGCATCACCGGGTGATCGGCAGGGAGTGGAACGCCGGCACGCAGCGCCGTGTTCCAACGCTCGACATGCACCAGGCGCCAGACTGCCAGCGCAGCGCCCGCGAGGCCCATCAGGAGCGCAAGCCATCCGGGCAGTCCGCCGGCAGACAGGCGCTCGCCGAAACCGGGTGCCGCGATGGCGTCCTGCAGCGCGCGGGCGCCCGTGGCCCCGGTGGGGTCGAGCACGAAAGGCTGAACACCCTCAGTGGCAGCGGCAAAATCAGCCGCTACCGCGATGATGTCGCCGTCGGGCTGAGCCGGCAATTCCAGAAAGCGGGCGTCCTCGCCGCGGTAAAGCAGGTAGTGTCCCGCCGTATCGATCGCCGCAAAGCCACCCACCCGCACCACCGACCGCGGCGCGTCACTGCCATCGGGTGCACGCACCGGGGCCTCGAAGCGGCGCACCGCACCGGACTCCGCAAGCTCGCGCTGCAGCTCGAACCAAAAAGACTCCAGCGCCTCGGCTCGTGGCAGCCGCTCGCCGCTGGCCGCGTCCTGCAGCAACTGGTCGAGCGCCTCCAGACGGCCCGCGCCCACCTGCGTCGAGATCGCGGAATCCCGCAACAGCGGCTGCAATTCCGCGCCCTGCTCGCCCAAATGACGGAACACCGCGCCAAGCGCACCGAGTCGACTCTGCAGCTCAGCCTGCCGTGACACCAGGGTGCGCTGGGTGGATTCGAAGCGCTGCTCCAGGGAGCTGGCGCGCTGGCTCGCACCGGCCAGTTCAAGGCGCGCGGCGTCGAGCCGTGACTGCTGGCGCTCGCGCTCCTCAACAAACACCTTTTCACGCGCAACATCGGCGCTTGCGCTGCCCGAATGCGCGGCACGCACACGCGCGAGGAGTTCATCCAGCGTGCGGGCCGGCGGATCAACGGCGGGCACCGGTGCCGCAGGATCGGCCGACAGCAGCGCGGGCGCCATCAGCGAGGCGAGCAGGCAGACGCGCAGCAGCCTCATGGCCCGGCCTCCGCGGGTGCGGGCAGCGGCAGACGCAACAGCACGGGTGGCTGATCGCCGCGGGCGATCGCAACGCCCTGCGCAACCGCCTCCGAGTAACTGTCATCGAGCGTCACCCAGCCACGGGCCGAGGGATCCCAGCGAAACCCGCGCGTGGCATCCGGTGTCTGCGCCAGCAGCACGCTGCGCCCCACCTGCAGCACCTGCACGCCCACCGCCGCGCCGTCGACGCTGATGGTGTCGGCGTAAGTCCCGAGGTGCCGCGCGTAGTCGAGCTCGGCGCGATAGGCGAGCAGCACGTCGCGGAAGGACATGTCTACCGGTGTGTCCGCACTCTCCATGCCCCGACGCAGCGCGACGATCCTGGCGTTGCGCTCCGCGAGCCGGAATGGCAGGTCAAGTGAAATGAACTGCTCCAGCGAATCGATCATGCGCGTGAGCAGCGGAGCGATCTCGCGCTGCAGTGCAAGCGCACCCGCGCTGGCAAGCTCGAGTTCAGCCAGCCGGCGCTGCTGGTCCTCGTGCAGGCGCTCTAGGCGGGCGTTGTGGATGCCGAGGCCCTCGATCTGGCGGCTGACGGACTTGTATTCCTCAAGCAGCGCGCGGGCCTCGGTGGCAAGGCGATCGACCTCGGCCTGCGCGGCCTGCCCTGCGGCGGCGGATTGCTCACCGCTGGAAAGGATCTCCGCCAATGGCTCGGCGCGGGCGCCCGCCGCGAGCAGCAGCCCACAGAGCGCGAGGCAAGACACGAGGCAGCGGGAGATCAGGCGTGGCATGAGCGGAAGCGCGGCCGGCAAAGCGCCGTTCCATCAGGGGTTCTTGGGGGCATTACATAGAACGGTCAGGGGTGCGTCAACGCGAGGAAGTTGCGGGTGGCCCTACGCGATCGAGGGTGATGAAGCGGAACCGCAACCCCGAGGGGCTGTCCGCCGGACCTTCCTCACGCGCGGTTTCGGCCCACTCGGCGGGATCGAGCGCGGGAAAGAAGGTATCGCCATCGGGCTCGATATCGATCTCTGTGAGGTAAATGCGCGCGGCCTGTGCGAGGGTCTGGCGGTAGATGCCCGCGCCCCCGATCACCATGCACAAGGACGCGCCATCGCGCGCGGCGAGCGCGAGGCCCGCGTCGATCTCGGCAGCGAGCAACACGCCCTCGGGCAGGGCATAGTCCGCGCGCGCACTCACCACGATATTCAGGCGCTGGGGCAGGGGCCGTCCGATGGACTCCCACGTGAGTCGCCCCATCAGCACGGGTTTGCCGATGGTGAGCGCACGGAAATGCCGCAGGTCCTCGGACAGGTGCCAGGGCAGCCCGCCATCAAGGCCGATCACGCGATTGCGCGCCATGGCCACCACGAACTCGAGTCTCATACGGCCACCGGCGCGGAAATATGTGGATGGGATGCGTAACCCTCGAGCGCGAAGTGCTCGTAGCGGAACGCGAAGAGATCCTTCACCCCGGGATCAATCACCATGCGCGGCAGCGCGTGGGGGCTTCGGGTGAGTTGCAGCCGCGCCTGCTCCAGATGGTTGCTGTAGAGGTGCGCGTCGCCAAAGGTGTGGACGAAATCCCCGGGCTCGAGATCACAGACCTGCGCCACCATCAGCGTGAGCAGCGCGTAGGAGGCGATGTTGAAGGGCACGCCGAGGAACACATCGGCACTGCGCTGGTAGAGCTGACAGGAAAGCCGCCGGTCCTGCACATGGAACTGAAACAAGGCATGACACGGCGCGAGCGCCATCTGCGGGATCTCGGCGACATTCCAGGCACTCACCATTAAGCGGCGTGAATCCGGGTTGCTGCGGATCTGCGCGAGCAGTTCGGTGATCTGGTCGACGTGGCCTCCGCCAGGCAGCGGCCAGTTGCGCCACTGCCGTCCGTAGACCGGACCGAGTTCGCCGTTCGCATCGGCCCACTCATCCCAGATGCTCACACCGTTCTCGCGAAGGTACTGCACGTTGGTCTCGCCGCGCAGGAACCACAGCAGTTCGTGGATGATCGAGCGCAGGTGGAGTTTTTTGGTAGTGACCAGCGGGAAGCCCTGCGCGAGATCAAAGCGCATCTGGTAACCGAACACGCTCAGCGTGCCGGTGCCGGTGCGGTCATTCTTGGGGCGGCCATGCGCGAGGATGTGCGCGAGCAGATCGAGGTACTGCTTCATGCGGATGCGCCTCCGGCCCGCGCCTCGCGGCGATAGGCCCACGCCACCAGCACGATGCCGCCTAGCAGCATGGGCAGGCTGTAGAGCTGCCCGCGCGTCAGCCAGCCGAGGGCCACGAAACCGAGCTGTGCATCGGGCTCGCGCACAAATTCCGCCAGAATGCGGAAAAGCCCATAGACGGCGATGAACACGCCTCCCACCGCCCAGCGCGGGCGCGGCTTGGCGGAGAACCACCACACGATCGCAAACAGCAGGGCACCTTCGAGAAACGCCT
>CAJADV010000330.1 GCA_903938575.1 uncultured Gammaproteobacteria bacterium | reverse complement strand
GACCAATAAGGCGCTGTAGCGGACTCAAACCGCCCTAAACAGCCTTCACAAGGGGTTTGCCTAAAGTAGGCCACAGGCTTAATATTTGCGCAGGCTTGGCCCGGCAGACGGGCTGCGGTGCGGGGGCTCTATGCCTGATTCGACGCTAGGCGGGCGGATGGTGCATTCCGGTGAATCCCGGGATGCAATCCTGCGCGCCTACCGAGAGCGCACTCCGCGCTCAGCTGCTCTTTACAGCACCGCTCGCGACGTGCTGGCCGGCGGTACCACCGGGAACCTGCGCCACTTCGCGCCATATCCGCTTTACTTCAAGACCGGTCTCGGCAGCCGGATGACGGATATCGACGGCAACCACTACATCGACTGTTTCCTCTGCAACGGCCCGCTGCTGCCCGGGCATCGCCATGCGCGGATCGAGCAGGCGGTAAGGGAGCACGCAGGTGTCGGCCCGCTCGTTCCCAATCCTGAGCTCGCTGTACAAGCGGCGCAGGCGATGCAGCGCGTCGTGCCTTGCGCCGAGCGCGTGCGCTTCCTGAACAGCGGCACGGAAGCGGTGATGACAGCGGTGCGCGTTGCGCGGGCCCACAGCGGCAAGCCTGCGATCGTGAAGTTCTTCGGGCACTACCACGGGCAAGACGACCAGTTCCTGGTGGGGCTCGACGCCAGCCGCGCTCCCTTTGGCGCCGGTGTTCCCTCGGACGCCTACGCCAATATCCGGCTGCTGCGTCACGGCGACATCGCGGCACTCGAGGAAACGCTGGAGCGACACCACGACATTGCCGCCGTGATGCTGGACCCCGCAATGCACTCGGGCGGGCTTTGGGGCAGTTCGCGGGAGTATCTCGCAGCCGTGCGCGAAATCACTGCGCGCTATGGTGTGCTGCTGGTATTCGACGAGGTAATCACGGGTTTCCGCTTGGCCCCGGGTGGCGCACAGCAGCTCTACGGCGTGACGCCCGACATCGCGACCTTCGCGAAGGCGATCGGCGCCGGTGAAAAGCTCGCGGCCGTTGCCGGACGCGAGGCAGTGATGCGTGTGCTCGATCCGGAGCGCCCCGCTGGCACGCCGTTCGTGTTCCAGTCCGGCACCGGCAATGACGGCACCTCTGCCCTTGCCGCCGGTGTGGCTGCCATCGCCCTGTACGAAGACCTCTACCGCGCGGGCGAGTACGCGCTCCTCGCGGCGCGTGCGCAGTGTCTGGCCGATGGCCTGCGTTCTGCCTTCGCGGCCCGCGGCGTGCCATTCCACGCCAACCAGATCGGCCCGATGCTGCAGCTCTTTCTCTCGGGTGCAGCGCCGGGCTTCGAGGCCTTCGCGAACCTGCCCGCGGAGCCGCTGCAGCTGTTCTATCTCGCGCTGATCAACGAGGGCGTGCTGCTCAGCCTGCCCACGTCGAATCACATCTACCTCTCGTTCGCGCACACCGATGCGGATATCGCCCGGGTGCTGGACCGGACCGCACACGTACTCGGGCGATACGACTTCGCGCAGATCGTGCGCGAAGCTGGCTCCTGACCCGCGTGCCAACCACCTTCAAACCGAGCCTCCGGAGAACACCATGACCGATACCACGACCGCCGAGCTGGATCGTCTCTTCGCGCTGCAGAAGGCGGCGTTCGCCACGGACCGCTCGCCGTCGCTCGAGACCCGCATCGAGCGGCTGAAAACGCTGGAGGCGGCGATGATCGCCTTCCGCGACGAGTTCCGAGCTGCAATGAGCGCCGACTTCCGCAACCACCACCCGCTGGTCACCGATCTTTTCGAAAGTGGCGCGGTGGTGGCGCGTTCGCGCTACATCCAGGCGCTGCTCCCTGAGTGGATCAAGCCCTCGCCGCGTGAATTGAACCCGCACGTCCACGGCAGTTCCACCGCGTGGGTGGTGAAGCAGCCAAAAGGCGTTGTCGGCAACAGCGCGCCGTGGAACTTCCCTATCGAGTGCGCGCTGATCATGGTGGCCGATATGCTTGCTGCGGGTTACCGCGTGATCGTGAAGACCTCGGAGCTCGCGCCGCATCCGGCCGACGTCGTACGCAAGGCGATCGCGACGCACGTCCCGGAT
>CAJADV010000329.1 GCA_903938575.1 uncultured Gammaproteobacteria bacterium | reverse complement strand
GATGAACTCGTACATGAAACCGCGCAGGAAGGTACCGCGCCGGAACCCGATGCGCGTGATGCTCGACTTGAACAGTTGGCTGGCGTCGAGCGCGACGAGATCGCTGTCGAGGGACTCATCGACCGCCATCCGCGCGACGATGCCGATCCCAAGCCCGAGCCGCACATAGGTCTTGATGACATCGGCGTCGGTGGCCGTGAACACCACGCGAGGCGTGAGGCCCTTCTCGCGAAAGGCCTCATCAAGGCGCGAGCGTCCGGTGAAGCCGAACACGTAAGTCACGATCGGGTGCTTGGCGACGTCCTCAAGAGTCAGCCGGCCAAGGCTTGCCAGCGGGTGACCGCGCGGCACCACGACGCAGCGATTCCAGCGATAACACGGCATCATCACCAGATCGGAAAACAGCTCCATCGCCTCCGTGGCGATGGCGAAGTCCACGGTGCCGGAAGCCGCCATCTCGGCGATTTGCACCGGGGTTCCCTGGTGCATGTGCAGCGAGACCTCGGGGTAGCGCTCCATGAACGCCTTGATCGTGGGCGGCAGCGCGTAACGCGCCTGGGTATGGGTGGTCGCCACGGCCAGCGTACCGCGCTGATCGTTCCGGCACTCCTGCGCCACCTGGCGGATGGCCTCCGCCGTGCGGAGCATCTCGCCGGCGCGGACCAGGATCGCCTCGCCTGCCGGCGTGACCCGGGTGAGGTGCTTGCCGCTGCGCTCGAAAATCTCGACACCGAGCTCGTCCTCGAGAAGCCGTATCTGCTTGCTGATACCCGGCTGTGAGGTATAGAGCGCCTGCGCCGTGGCCGAGACGTTCAGGTCATGGCGGGCGACTTCCCAGATGTAACGCAGCTGCTGAAGTTTCACAGGATCTCGGGTGACCGGTAGTGCAAACGCGAGATGAGCATAGCGGTATTGCGCAGGGCCCGCCACGCAGCGCGGCGTCTCAGCGATTGGCAATGCCGTGCGGGACATGGCCGGTAGGAACCAACTCGCTGGCCGGTTCACAATGCACTTTCTGGTCATCGAAAAACACGTCAGCGCCATAGGCCGCCAGAAATTCCGCCTTGGTGAGGCCGCCCAGAAACAGTGACTCGTCAATCCGGATATTCCAGGCCCTGAGCGTTCGCACCACGCGCTCGTGCGCTGGCGCGGCGCGTGCCGTGACAAGGGCGGTGCGGATCGGGCAGGCATCGTGGGGAAACTCACGCTGCAAGCCCTGCAGAGCCGCCAGGAACGCCTTGAAAGGACCGCCCGAGAGCGGTTCGTGCGCCGCGTCCTGCTCGCTGCGCGTGAAGGCATCGAGGCCCTGGCTCTTGTAGACCTGCTCGGCCTCGTCGGAGAACAGCACCGCATCGCCATCGAAGGCAAATCGCAGCTCATCGTCCTGCGCCGTGCGTCCGCCAGAGGGGAGGAAGGTGGCCGCGGCAACGCCCTGTTCAAGCGCCTGTCGCACATCGCCCGCCTCCGTCGACAGGAACAGATGGCAGCCAAATGCTCCGACATAACGCCAGGGACTGCGGCCCCCGCAGAACGCTGCGCGCGAGATATTGAGCGCGTGATGCTGGATGCTGTTGAAGACGCGAAGGCCCGTATCGGCAGTATTGCGCGAGAGCAATATCACCTCGACGCGCGGCTCGCCGGGCAGAATCTCGTTAAGCCGCAGGAGCTTCCGCACCAGGGGAAAGGCGTCTCCGGGAGCGAGCACCTGATCCTCATGCGCGACCTGGTAGCGGTGATAAGCGTCCACGCCTTCGCGCTCGAAGACCTCGTGACTTTCGTCCAGATCGAACAGTGCGCGCGAGGAGATCGCGATCACCAATTTGTTGCCGAAGGCGCCAGGCATCTGAACTCCCTTCCGGTTTGCCGGGTGTGGATTCTAGCGCTGCGAGGGGCCCGAAGTCGCCGTCGCGGTGGCGTGCCCGGTCCCGAGCAGACCCGCCCGCTGTGCAAACATGCCGAACATCCCGCCGGTATGCACGAACACGATGTCATCGGCCTCGGCAAGACGGCCCGCGCCAAGCTCCTCGAGCATGCCGTGGAAAGCCTTGCCCGTGTATACGGGGTCGAGCAGCAAGCCCTCGACACGCGCAACGCGGCGAATGGTCTGGTGGGTTGCCTCGTCGGCATGCCCATAGCCGGGTCCTACGTAGGCATCGAGCGTGTCGATGCGCAAGGCGTCGAGGTCCAGGCTGCTGCCATAGCGTTGCTTCCAATGCAGCAGATCCGCGCGCACCTTGTCGCGGAACCACGCGGCGTCATCGCAGACCGCCACGCCGTGGACCAGCGTTTGGGGCGCATGCAGGTGCAGCCCCGCCGTGAGCCCCGCCTGGGTGCCGCCCGAGCCGGTCGCCACGATCACATGCCGCGGGTGAATCCCCACGGCGCGCAGATCTGCGGCCAGCTCCTCGCTCGCCTGGAGGTAACCCCAGACGCCGATGCCATCACTGGCGCCGGTGGGTATCACATACGGTTTGCCGCCCCGCACGCGAACGGCTTGCGCACACGCATCGAGAAGCGCGGGCAGTTCACGCTGGTAGCGGCTCGCCGCAAAGGTGTGGACGGTGGCTCCGGCAAGGAGGTCGAGGAAAAGGTTGCCGTCAGGGTCAGGAGAGGGCGCGCCCCGCAGCACCAGTTCAACCGCGAGGCCGAGGCGCGCTCCCAACAGGGCCGTGGCGCGGCAGTGGTTGGACTGCAAGCCACCGCAGGTGACCAGCGTGTCGCAACCCTGCGCCAGCGCCTCGGCGATGACGAATTCGAGCTTGCGGATCTTGTTGCCGCAGGCACCGGACTCGGTGAGGTCGTCGCGCTTTACCCAGATCCGCGGCCCACCCAACTCGGCAGACAAGCGGTCGAGCGGCTGCAGCGGCGTAGGCAGCCGCGCCAGCGCGACTCTGGGCGGCGCACGCATGTCGGCCTTACTTCTTCTCGCCCGCGGCACCGACACCCTTCAGGGTGCCCTTGGGCAGCAGGTTCTGCACCGCCCACTTCTGGACCTTGATCTCGACGTTCTCGGCGACCTTGACCACGACGAAGTTCTCCTCGATGGCCGTGATGCGCCCCATGATGCCGCTGGCGGTGGCAACCTCGTCCTTCACCTGGAGGCCGCCGAGCATCTGCTCGTGCTCCTTCTGGCGCTTGCGCTGCGGACGGATGGCAATGAAATAGAACAAGACGAAGATTCCGGCCATGAACGCAAAGGAAATCATCGGGTCGGAACCCGGCGCGGCGGCGGCACCCTGAGCGTGCGCTTGCGGAAAGAAGGACATCGGGAACTCCTGCTGCTGAACGGTTAAGTGGTCGTCACAAACGCTATTGTGCCGGTCGCGGCTACAACGGCCAATCAAAATCCATGCGCAGTGGTGCGTGATCGGAGAAGCGCTCCTCCCGGTACACCGACTCGGCGCGTATACGTCCTGCGAGACCCGGCGTGACCACCAGGTAATCGAGGCGCCACCCCACATTGTTCTCTCGGGCACGCCCCCGGTTCGACCACCAGGTGTACTGGTCGGGGTTCGGGTTCACGGCACGAAACGCATCGACATACCCCACCGGGCCGAACAGCTGATCGAGCCAGGCGCGCTCTTCCGGAAGAAAGCCGGAATTCTTACGGTTGCCGCGCCAGTTCTTGAGATCGATCTCCTTGTGGCAGATGTTCCAGTCGGCCGCGATCACGTACTCGCGCCCGCTGTCTCGAAGCGCCTGCAGATGGGGCATCAGACGCTCCATCATGTCGAACTTGCGGGCCTGGCGTTCAGGCCCCGAACTCCCGGAGGGCATGTACAGCGACACCACACTCAATCCGGGGAAATCCGCCTGAATCCAGCGAGCTTCACTGTCCACAGGTTCCCAGCCGAGTCCCTGGTGAATCGCTTCGGGCTCGCGGCGACAGTAAAGAGCCGTACCCGCATAACCTGGACGCTCGGCCTCGTGATAAAAACAATGATAACCGGGGGGCCTGAAGTGGCCGTCATGCAGCTGGTCGTTACGCGCGCGGGTTTCCTGCACGCAGACGACATCTGCATCCTGATGCTCCAGCCACCGAAAAAAACCCTTCTCTGCTGCAGAGCGAATGCCGTTGGCGTTGAATGTGATGATCCTCATGGGCGTGCCAGCACCACGAAGGTGCCGCTCGCCTTGAACTGCAGTGCATCACCCTGAAAGACCTCGGCCTCGGCGATCGCCGTGGTGCGTCCGAGGTGCAAGACTTTCGAGATGCAGCGCAGCGTGCCCTCGCGCGCGCCCTTCAGGTAACGGCAACTCATCTCTGCCGTAAGTGCCAACTGGCCCGCCGGCAGGCGGCTGTGAATGGCAGCACCGAGGCCCGTGTCCCCGAAACTCGCGTACACGCCGCCGTGGACGAGTCCTGCGCTGTTCAGGAACTCCGGGAGAATGAGCAATTCGAGCTCGGCGCGCCCATCCGCGACCTCGACGAAGCGGATGCCCAGATGCTCGATGAAGGGGCTGTGGATGCGTCTTTCCCCCTCACCCTGAGGAGCCGCGCCCATCAGCAGGCCTCCCAGTCGAGGATAATCTTCCCCGATTGACCCGAGGCCATGGTCTCGAAGCCTTCCTGGAAGCGTGCCAGCGGCAGGCGGTGCGTGATCACAGGGTCCAGGTTCAGACCCGACTGGATGAGGCCGGCCATGCGATACCACGTCTCGAACATCTCGCGCCCGTAGATGCCCTTGATTGTGAGCCCCTTGAAAATGATCTTGCTCCAGTCGAGGCTCATGTCAGCCGGCGGAATCCCCAGTGCCGCCACACGGCCACCATGATTCATGGTGTCCAGCATCGCGCGGAATGCACTCGGCGCCCCAGACATCTCGAGCCCCACATCAAAACCCTCGCTCATGCCGAGCTCGGCCATCACGCTCTCCAGGCTGCGCTCGTTCACATTGACCGCGAGCGTCGCACCCATGGTGCGCGCCAGCCCGAGACGGTAGTCGTTCACATCCGTGATGACGATATGGCGTGCCCCGCAGTGACGCGCCACGGCTACCGCCATGATGCCAATCGGTCCGGCGCCAGTGATCAACACGTCCTCCGCGACCAGATCGAAGGACAGCGCCGTGTGCACCGCGTTGCCAAAGGGATCGAAGATGGCCGCAAGATCGTCGCTGATCCCGGGTGCCAGTTTGAAGGCGTTGAAGGCGGGGATCACCAGATACTCGGCGAAAGCGCCCGCACGGTTCACCCCCACGCCCACGGTGTTACGACACAGGTGGCGGCGGCCGGCGCGGCAATTACGGCAATAGCCGCAGGTTATATGTCCTTCTCCCGTGACGCGATCGCCAACGGCAAAGCCGCCGACCTCCTGACCGACCTCGACGACCTCGCCAACGTACTCATGCCCGATCACCATCGGCACCTTGATCGTGGCTCGGGACCAGGCGTCCCAGTTGAAGATATGCGTGTCAGTGCCGCAGATAGCTGTCTTGCGGATGCGGATCTTCAGATCGTTGTGCCCGACGGCAGGCTCTGGCACATCGGTCATCCAGATGCCGGGTTCGGCTTTCAACTTGGCCAGTGCCTTCAAGGGCGACGCTCCGGGCTTCTTCCAGGGCGGGGATCATACCCGCAGAGCGCTGCACTGCGGAGCGTTTCAGAGGCGGCAAGCGACCTCGAACCCGGCGTGAATGGCGCCTTCTATGTAGCCAACGCCGGTGCAGTCGCCGATTTCGTGCACTGGCACGCCCGTGGCGCGCAGCCGCTCAGCCGGGCCAGGATTTGCGACGGCTCCGGTGGTAAGAATCACCTGGTCTGCGGCGATGCGGCGCTCCTGCGCCTGTGCGTTGCGGTAGACCAGGCTGTCCTTCTCAATACGCAGCAGCGTCGCACCCCTCAGCATCTCGACGCCGAGGCGCTTGCAGTCGGCGATGTTGCGCCATCGGCGCACCAGCGCGAGGCCGGCGCCGAGGACCTCGCCTTGCTCGAGGATGATGACCTTGCGGCCTCGCTCGGCGAGGAATTCCGCGAGTTCGAGGGCAACAAGTCCGCCGCCGATCATCACGACGCGCTTGCCGAGAGGCATCCAGACGCGGCTGAGAACACGCATCCAGTCCGGGCGATCGAGAATCCCCAACAGCTTTCCGGTCCGCAACAGCAGGGCTGCAAGCACCCCTGCGCGAACGCGCTGGCCGCCATCACCGCCCAGCATTGCGCGCAAGTCCTCGCCGTCTAGCACATGGGGCAGCCCGATGCCCGGGACCGCGGCCGTTTCACGCGCTGCGCCTACCGCAAGAATCACCGCATCGGGCCGCTCTCGCGCCACGAGCTCGGGCGTGACCTCCGTATCCAGTCGCACATCCACGCCCTGCAGGCTCATCTGCGCGGTGAGGTAGCGCACCAGACGGCCGTTGGGCTCGTAGGAGGCGGCACTGAAAAAGGCCGATCCGCCCAGTCGGGAGCTTTTCTCGCACAGCGTGACCCGATGGCCACGAAGCCGCGCAACGCGCGCGGCCTCCATGCCCGCTGGCCCGCCGCCCGCGATCAGTAGCCGCTTGGGCTGTGCAGCGGGCGTTATCACGGTTTCCCACTCGCGGCCGGTGCGTGCATTCACCGCGCAGGCCGTGGTGCCGTTAACGAAAATCCGGCTGATGCAGGTGTAACAGTAGATACAGGGACGCACCTCGGCGGCACGCCCGGTGCGTAGCTTCTCCGGGAGCTCGGGGTCAGCAAGGAGCTTGCGTGCCATGGCTACGAAATCGATCTCGCCACGCCGGATTCGCTCATCCGCCACCTCTGGCTCGAGGCGCCCGGCGGTGATCACG
>CAJADV010000328.1 GCA_903938575.1 uncultured Gammaproteobacteria bacterium | reverse complement strand
GCCGCTCTGGAAGGCGGTGGTGGATATCGTCGCGGTGCTGATGGTCTACGATTTTTTCTACTACCTGATGCACCGGTTTCTTTTTCACGGGCCGGTGATGCTGAAGATCCATGCGCTCCACCATCAGGCGCGCGATCCCAGTCACATCGATTCCGCCTATGTGCACCCGGTCGAAACGGTGATGGGTACCGCGTTGTTCCTCGGCACGGTGCTCGGGATGGTGCCGGTTCTGGGAACCTACAATGCTTTCACGCTGGGCGTGCTGTTCGTGGTCTGGGTGCAGTTGAACACCATCAACCACACCAAGTGCGACCTGCCGTACTTCCCCTTTCGGATGATCAACTGGCTGATCCGCAAGCACCACATTCACCACGAGAACATGGGTATGGGCAACTACGCTACCATCACGATGCTCTACGACCGTTTGTTCGGCACCCTGCACTGAGATCCGCGGCACTCGTGGCCCGCGCACCCGGGAGAAGGACATGGACATAGGCGTTCCCATCCGTGAACTCGGCGCGGTGGCGGTGGAGGCGCTGCGCGAGGCTATCCTCGGGCTCGAGCACGAGACCTGGCTGCAGGACCAGCGACGCCAGAAAGACTACGACGTGCACCGGCGCACCGAGTCAGTGGTGATGGTATTCACAGACGGGGCCGGCTGGCCTGCCATTACCGTCAGTCGTGAGGCCGGCTGGGATCTGCTGGCGGACGCGGCGGTGCCGGTGATGCAGGACATCCTTTCGCGGCACTACGCGCCGGGTGGCACGATCATCCGCGCGATGGCGGCGAAACTTCTGCCCGGCGAGGTGATCACGCCGCACCGCGACACACACCCCTCGTTTGCCTTCGGGCACCGTATCCACGTGCCGATCACCACCAACGGCCGTGTGCGCTTCATGATCGACGGGCGCCCTTACCGTTTCGAGGTGGGGCAGGCCTACGAGATCAACAACCTGCTCACCCACAGCGTGACGAACAAGGGCGCCGAGGCCCGCGTCAATTTCATCTTCGACTACGTGCCGCCGGAGCGTATCGATCGCGAAGGCTGAGCGCGCTTGCTCAGGATTTGGTCAGCTCCCGCAACAGCGCATCCCAGAAACCCACCGCGCCTGGAATGGCATCGGCGGGCACGCGCTCGTTCAGGCCGTGTGTGAAATCGTCCTCTGCGCGCATGAAAAAACTGCCGACGCCGTAGCTGTCGATGCCGACCGCGCGGTAGTACGTGCTGTCAGTGGCGCCCGCCGACATATAGGGCAGCAGTGGCAGTCCCTTGTGCTGCGTGTCGACGGCCTTGCCAATGGCGGCGAACACGTCCGCCCTCAGGGGCGAGGCCGGAGAGCTCGCGATCTTCGCGGCCGGCGCGATCGTGAGCGCCGGCTCGGCGGCTACGGTTTCGAGTTCCTGCATCACGGCGAGCGGGTCGGTGCCCGGCAGGATGCGGCAGTTGACGGTGGCCGTAGCGCGCTGGGGCAGGGCGTTCTCGGCGTGCCCACCGCCCAGCATGGTGGCCACGCAGGTCGTGCGCAGGATGGCGTTGTACTCAGTGTTCGCGGTTACGGTGGCGATCGTGGCGGCATCGCTGGCCCCCGCCACCAGGCGCTCCAGTGCGGCTCGCATTGCCGGCTCGGCGCGCGGCGCCACACCTTTCAGGTAGGCCTTGGTGATCTCGTGCATGGCGATCGGAAAACGGTGAGCGCCGATGCGTGTCAGTGCCGCGGCGAGCTGGTAGATCGCGTTGTCCTCGCGCGGCATGCTCGAGTGGCCGCCCGGGTTGGTGACCGTCAGGGTGAAGGTCCCGTAGGTTTTCTCGGCGGCCTGCACGAGGGCGGCCTGCGGTTTGCCGTCGGGGCCGATGGGATTGGCCCCCATGTCGCCGTTGATCACCAGCCATGCGCCCCGCAGGCGCTCTGCCAGGACGCGGGTGCTCTCCATCGTGGTTTCCTCGTCGCCGCTCACCGCGAGCAGCACATCGCGCGCGGGCTTGTAGCCCTGCTGGCGGAGGTCCCCGAGCACCGCCACCAGCACGCTCAGTCCGAATTTGTTGTCGTCCACGCCGCGTCCGAAGAGAAAGCCGTCTGCCTCGGTTAGCGTGAAGGGGTCACGCAGCCAGTCCTCGCGCCGCGCCTCGACCACGTCCATGTGCACGGAGAGCACCAGCGGCGGCAGCTTGCTGTCTGCGCCCGGGTAGCGCGCGACCAGCGCTGCGGTCTCGCCAACGGGCTGGATGTCGATCTCGCTGGGGGCGAAGCCGCTCGCCTGCAGTTGTCCCGCCAGCCACTTCGCCAGCCCCGGCACCTCGCCACGACCGGCTACCGTGGGCGTGCCGACCGTGTGGGCGAGGATCTCGCGGGCGTGAACTGCGGTGTGCGCCGAGGGCGCGGCAGCCAGCGGTTGCGCGAGCAGCAGGGCTGCACCAAGCGCGGTCGGGCGAATGAGGCTCATGGTTGTCTCCGGCAGTCGGGTCGTGGAGCCGCATGCTAGTCCTTGGAGCACCGCAGGCGGAAGCGATTGGCTAGAATGGGGCTACGCTCCGCGTGGTAATCCGCATGTCCCTCGATCCTGTGGCCGAACTCTTCCGCGCTGCCCTCTCGCGCCTGCGCGAGGGCGATGCCGCGGGTGCAGCCGTGGCGTGTCGTGAGGCGCTGGACGTCGCTCCCCGCAACCCCGATCTCCTCGCGCTGCTGGGCGCTTGCCTGGTGGCGCTGCGCGAGCCCGCCGAGGCACTCGGGCATCTCGATGGCGCGCTGGAACTCGCGCCTTCCCATGCCCGTGCCTGGGAAGAGCGCGGGCGCGCCCTGTTGCAGTTGCGCCGCATCGACGAGGCGGTTCTGTCGCTGCAGCGTGCCATGGCGCTCGAGCCCGGATCGGCGCTGACGCGACGGCTGCTCGCGCAGGCGCTGCTCGCGCAGGGCAAGGGCGCCGAGGCCGATGCCCTGTTGCAGCAGGATTTCTCCGAAGAGCCGCACCGGCAGGTGCTGCTCGAGGCCGCCGCACACCAGCGTGCCAGGCGTTTTCGCGAGAGCGAGGCGCTGCTGCGCAGCGCACTGGAGGCGAGCCCGCGGGATGTCGATGCACTGCGCATGCTGGCACGCGTAGCCGAGGAAGCCGAACGCCCGGGCGAGGCCGAGAGGCTGCTGCGCCGGGTGATCTCGCTGGCGCCCGATTTCGATGATGCCCGCCTCGATCTCGCCCGTGTGCTGAAGCAGCGCGACAAGGTCGAGCAGGCGGTGGAGTGCACCGGCGAGGTGGTGTCGCGCAGCCCGCGCAACCCGCTCGCGCAGTATCTGCATGCGAGCATGCTGGCCCTCACACGGCGCTATGACGAGGCGATCGCCGCGTACCGGGAGTCGATCCGGCTGCGGCCGGACAACCCGGCAGCCTGGGTGGGGCTCGCGCACTTGCTGAAGACCTTGGGCCGCCAGCAGGAGGGCGTTGATGCTTACCGCGAGGCGCTGCGCCTGCGGCCGGATTTCGGCGAGGTTTACTGGAGCCTTGCCAACCTGAAGACCTTCCGCTTCACGGCGGAAGAAATCGCCATGATGGAGCGCTGTATCGCCGACACCGCTATCGACGAGGACGCGCTGGTGCATTTTTGCTTCGCGCTTGCCAAGTCGCGCGAGGACGCCGGCGCGCATGCGGAGGCCTTTTCGCTCTACGAGCGGGCTAACGTGACCCAGCGCATGCGGGTTGCCTATGATCCCGTGGATTCCGAGACCCAGCACGAACGCATTCGCGTCGTCTTCACCGCAGAGCTGCTGCGCGAGCGCGCGGCGCCTGTGCGTGAAGACGAACCGGTACCCATTTTCATCGTCGGCCTGCCGCGTTCGGGCTCGACGCTACTTGAGCAGATACTCGCCAGTCATCCGTTGGTCGAGGGCACGGCCGAACTGCCTGACATCGGCAGGGCAATCACCGAAATCACGCGCCGCCACCCGGAACAGCGCTATCCCCACGCGCTCGCCCGGATCTCCGATGCAGAGCTCGCCGGGCTGGGGCGTGACTACCTGGATCGCACCCGCCGTCACCGTAGCGGCAAGCCCTTCTTCACTGACAAGATGCCCAATAACTTTGCCTCCGTGGGTTTGATCCGTCTCATTCTCCCGCAGGCGCGCATCATCGATGCACGACGGCATCCGCTCGACAGCTGCCTCGGCTGTTTCCGGCAGCACTTCGCGCAGGGCCAGAGCTTCACCTACGACCTTGAGGAGCTCGCCGATTTCTATCTCGAGTACCGGCGCATGATGACCCACTGGGAAGCTGCGCTCCCCGGTGCCGTGCTGGAATTACGCTATGAAGACATGGTGCGCTCGCAGGAAGCCGAGACGCGGCGACTGCTCGCCTTTTGCGGGCTGCCGTGGGACGAGCGCTGCCTGCGCTTCCACGAAACCGAGCGTGCCGTGCGCACGGCGAGCTCCGAGCAGGTGCGCATGCCGCTCTACGACAGCGCGCTGGGGCGCTGGCGCAATTACCGCGCGCAGCTCAGCCCGCTGATCGAGATCCTCGAGCCGGAGCTGCGGCGGGAGGGCTGGGAGCTCTGATGCTCCGGCGTCTTCAGCGCGCGCTGCGGGGCAGGCTCGCGCCAGCCATGCGCTCGATCTCGACCGCGGTCTCGCGCAGGCAGGGCAGCACCTCGGCGAGAGCCCGGCCACGGGCGTTCTCGCGATAGGCCATTCCCGCGTTGAGCGCCGCCACGATGGCGCCCTCGGGGTTGCGCAGGGGCACCGCCACCGAACACAGGCCGCGCTCGAGTTCCTGCTCCACGTAGGCGTAGCCATCAGCGCGCGCCTGCCCGATACGGCGCAGCAACTCACCGGTATCCGTGCAGGT
>CAJADV010000327.1 GCA_903938575.1 uncultured Gammaproteobacteria bacterium | reverse complement strand
TGGGATTCCATGGCCTATGACCCGGAGCTCGATCTGCTCTACGTCGGTGTGGGCAATGGCGCGCCGTGGAACCCGCAGATCCGCAGTCCGGGTGGCGGTGACAACCTGTACCTGTCCTCGATCCTCGCGCTGCGTCCGGAGACCGGCGAGTACGTCTGGCACTACCAGACCACGCCGGGGGATGCGTGGGATTTCACCGCCACCCAGCACCTGGTGCTGGCGGAGCTGCCGATCGGCGGCGTCACGCGCAAGGTGATCATGCAGGCGCCGAAGAACGGCTTCTTCTTCGTGCTTGACCGCGCCACGGGCGCCTTTATCTCGGCCACCCCCTACGCGATACAGACCTGGTCCGATGGCGTTGATCCTGCCACCGGACGCATGCGCGTGGTGGAGGCGGCGCGCTACCGCGACAAGGAAGCCGTGGTCTTTCCCTCGCCCTACGGCGCGCACAACTGGCAACCCATGAGCTTCAGCCCGCGAACGGGACTGGTGTACCTGCCGGTGCAGGAGATACCCGTCGTGCTCAAGGGCGATCCGGCATTCCGCTTTCGTCCGGGTTTGTGGAACACGGGGCTCATGCTCGAGGCGGCGGGTCTTCCTGAAGACCCCAAGGCAGTCGCCGAGGTCATGAAGATGGTGCAGGGGCGGCTGGTCGCCTGGGACCCGGTGGCACAAAAGGAAGTCTGGCGCGTGGAGCAGGGCGTGCCGTTCAACGGTGGCGTTCTCAGTACGGCCGGTGATCTGGTGTTTCAGGGCAGCGCACGCGGTGAGTTCGCGGCCTACGACGCGGCCACGGGCAGCAAGCTGTGGTCGGCACCGGTGCAGACGGGTGTCGTTGCCCCGCCGATCAGCTATGCCGTGGATGGCAAGCAGTACGTCGCACTGGTAGCTGGCTGGGGCGGCGCCTTGCCGCTGCTTGGCGGGCCCTTGAGTGCCGGAGCGGCGAACGTCAATCGCAGCCGCTTGCTGGTGTACGCGCTGGATGGCAAGGCCACGCTGCCCGCACCGGTGGATACGCCCCGCGAGCTCGCCCCGCCGCCGCTCATAGCGGATGCAGCCACCGTGACGCGCGGCAAGTCGCTCTACGCGCAGTTCTGCATGTCCTGCCACGGCGACGGGGCCATCAGCGGCGGCGTGCTGCCTGATCTGCGGCATATGAGCCCGCAGACCCATGCGGAGTTCGCCGGCATCGTGCTGGGTGGTTCGCGGCACCAGAAGGGCATGGTCGGTTTCGCGAGCGTGATGGGGCAGGACGTGCTCGATACCGCAGGCGCCGAGGCGATTCACGCCTACCTCATCAAGCGTGCGCACGATGCTCTGGCGGCCCGGTAGGTAGCTGTTCGCTGTCGATTCCCCGACGGCGTGGCAGGGCCGGCGACACCCGGGTTGGCAGCAGTAATCAGCGCGCGGGTGCGACCTCGACGAGGCAATCGTAGAAGGTCGCGGCGCGCCCGATGTCGGTGAGTTTCTGGCTGGTGAGTTCGTTCACGTTGGTGCCCTCGGGCCCGAGCTTGCGCCACCACACGCCCAGACCGTTCACCACGCCAGGACGCGCGCGCTCACCGACCTCGGCGCGACAGAGGTAGCTGCCGCGGTCATTGAACACCCGCACCATCACGCCATCGGCAATGCCGCGCGGCGTGGCGTCTGCGGGGTGTATCTCGAGCAGCGGCTCGCCCTCGATGGAGCGCAGGCTCTTCACGTTCACGAAACTGGAATTCAGGAAATGCCGCGCTGGTGGCGAGATCATCGCCAGCGGGTAACGGGCTGCCAGTTCCGGCGTGGAGCGGGCGCTTTCGTGGTTCGGCACGTAGTCGGGAACGCCGAAGACGGGCGAGTCCACGATCACCTTGCCGTCAGGCGTCGGGAACTCCCCCTCGGCGAAGGGACGCTCCGGCACGGGCAAGCGCTGCCAGCCATCGCGCAGCAGGGTGTCGTAGTCCACCACCGATGGATTGAAGGCCATGCGGGCGAGTTGTTCGTCGGATTCGGAAAAACAGGGATCGGTGAAGCCCAGATGCGCGGCGATGCCGCGGAAGATCTCGGTGTTGCTGCGCGACTCGCCGAGCGGCGCGATCGCCGGGTGATTGATCAGCGCCCAGGTGTGGCCGTAGCTGGTGTGCACGTCGAGGTGCTCGAGCTGGGTTGTGGCCGGCAGCACGTAGTCGGCGTAGTCGGCGGTGTCGGTCATGAAGTGCTCGAGCACCACCGTGAAGAGATCTTCCCGCGCAAAGCCCGCCACGACCTGCCGCGACTGCGGCGCGATGGCCACCGGGTTGCTGTTGTAGACCACCAGCGCCTCGATCGGTGGACCGAAGTCGGCGTCGCCGGGGTTCAGCAGCGCCTCGCCGATGGTGCTCATGTTGATCATCCGCGGCGGCGCGCCGGGCAACAGGTCGGGGCGCTCCAGCGCATCGCCGTTCACGGCGCCGGCAAACCACCCCGAGGCCGACAGCAGCATGCCGCCACCCTGATCGCGCCACGCGCCGGTGAGGCAGGGCAGCAGCGCGATCAGCCGCAC
>CAJADV010000326.1 GCA_903938575.1 uncultured Gammaproteobacteria bacterium | reverse complement strand
GTCAAGGGGCAACGTGGCGTTTCAAACGTCAACGGACACTCGTCTTCTGTTTCTTTCCCCTTTCTCTTCCCCTTACTTGGAGCTATCTCAATGCGTTACTCCCTTCTCTCGGCCCTCGTGGCCGCGTCCGTCATCGTTCCCGCGGCGCACGCCGGCATCGTCATCACCGAGGTGATGAGTTCGAGCGGCACCGGCGGAACCCCCGATTGGTTTGAACTCACCAACGACGGTAGCTCCGCTGTGAGCCTCACCGGCTGGAAGATGGACGATGGTTCCTTCAACATCAACGCCGCAGTTGCGCTCAGCGGCATCACCTCGCTCGGCGCCGGTGAGTCGGCGATCTTCATCGAATCTACAGCCGGCGCAGGCGTCGCCTCCTTCCGCACCTTCTGGGGCGGTCTCGCCGGCGTACAGGTCGGCTATTACTCGGGCAGCGGGGTCGGCCTGAGCTCCGGCGGCGACGGCGTCTGCGTCTTCAACGACCTGAGCGTCAACGTGAACCAGGTCAGCTTCGGTGCTGCGACCACCGGTTCCAGCTTCTTCTGGGGCTGGGATGCGCAGGGTGCGATCGACCCGAACTATTCGGCTGTGGTGAGCACCGTCGGAACGATCGGCACGCAGGTCGGATTTGTGTCTGCGGATGCGGTGGGCAACATCGGCTCGCTCGGCACTGCGATCTTGGTCCCCGCCCCGGGCGTGGCCGCTTTCGCGAGTCTCGCGCTGGCGATCCGCAGCCGTCGTCGCGCCTGATGCCGACGCTGGTGTGATGTGACATCCGATCCCGCGGGTCGCGTAGGCGGCTCGCGGGATCGGTCGTTTTGTGACTCCGTCGGCGGTGCGGCCCGCCCTCACGGGCTCGGAAGGCGGCCGAAGATCAGGTGGTACGTCCCCATCGCCAGGAACATGGCCGAGGCCACGACGGCCACCACGAGCACGGATGCAGCGAGGAGCTGCTTGGTAGTCGCCCCGGTCTCTCGCGAGGCGGTTTCGGTGGCGGAAGCGTCGCTCCACTCGCCGGTGGGTGATGCGGCGGACTTGCTTGCGTTCGCCGGCTTTCCGTTGCGCAGGCGCACGAGCCGTGCGGGTTCCACCAGCTGATCGCTCAGCTCGCCGAGGGCCACCGTCGCCAGTTCCGCGTTCAGCGTGGTGGCGTTGCGCTCGCCGGCCCACAGGGCGATGGAACGCGCCAGCCGCAGCGTGCGGACCCCAGAGTTCACCGCGAACTCGGCCAGCTTCGCGAGCGCTTCCGTGTCCGACGAAAGCCCCACGCGGCGCAGCGTGCGATCGATGCGCAAGGATTCCGTGCTGGCGGTGCGGGTCGTGTAGAGGACCATCTCCGCCCACGCGGTGCACCCATAGCCCTCGGCGTTGGTGTCGCGCGTGGTGGCGATGATGGTGAACTGGCGGTACGGCTCGTCGGCGTCCGTGCGCTTCCAGCCTTCGCCCGAAAGCTCCCACGGCGGCGTCGGCCGCTTCCGCACCCGGTCGCCCTGCGCCACGCGGCACAGGTCGCTGCAGATGGCCCACTGTCCCTCAAGGTTGCCAACCAGGACCACCGCCCCGCGAGGCACCGTCATCAGGATGTCATGCAGTTCGTCCGACCCCTGGAGCGAGGCAGGGTTGATGCAGACGAGCGGCGCTCCCAGCTCCCGGGCCACGGTAGCGGCGATGGTCTGCTTGCCGCTGTCGGCGGGCCCGATCAGCAGCAGGTGGGGGAAGCGCTGTCCCGTCTCCAGGCTCGCCTGCACCGCGCGCGCAAGCGTTGCCGCCAGGCCCGGCGCCTCCGACATGTGGTTCAGCGTGGGTGCCTGCAGTTCGAGCAGCGAGGGCAGCTGGACGGGCCCGGATCGTTGATTTGCCATGATGCCTCCGGAGGGGTGCTTGGACGTGAGCACTATACGGAGGGCGGGCTGGGGAGGTTGCGGGTTGGGGCTGAATCTCGTTCGCAGATGTCGTGGCGTGTTCATTGCCGACGTCGATTCTTGCACCAACTGGCAGATAGGAATTTCACCATCGCATTCGCTCAACTGGATTCCGTGTGGCGACCGATGCTGTCATGAGTGCGTTCCAGGATGGGACGCCGCGCCTGCGCTAGGAGGGAACCATGGGCACTGAGCATCCGCACACAACTTGGGGTACGTCGCATCGATGGC
>CAJADV010000325.1 GCA_903938575.1 uncultured Gammaproteobacteria bacterium | reverse complement strand
CGAGAACAGCGCGAACTCGGCCTTGGCATCGATGCTCGAAGTCGGCTCGTCGAGCAACAGGATCGCCGCATCGCGCGCGAAGGCTCGCGCGATCGCGAGCCGCTGCCACTGGCCGCCGGAGGGCGTGTAGGTACCGAATTTGCGTCCAAGCATGGTGTCATAGCCAGCGGGCATCTTCAGGATCAGGTCCTCGACTCCGGCCCGGCGCGCGATCCGCTCCACCGCCTCGCGGTCGCCGAGCAGGCGCTGCCAGTCGCCGTAGGCGATGTTCTCCTGCGCGGTCGCAGCGTACTTCTCGAAATTCTGGAACACGAACGCGATCTGGCGGTGGTAGCTGTCGATGGCGATCTCGCGGATGTCGCGCCCGTCGACGTAGATCACCCCGCTGCTCGGGTCGTAGAGGCGCGCCAGCAGCTTCGCGAGCGTGGTCTTGCCGGCGCCGTTCTCGCCGACGATGGCGATGGTCTCGCCGGGCCGGATATGCAGGTTGATGTTGCGCAGGATGGTCGTCTCGCTGCCCGGGTAGCGGAAATCGAGGTTCTCGATGCGGATGTCGCCCTCGCAGCGCTCAAGCCGCGCGCTACCATCGACCTTCATCGTCGACTCGACGCGGAAGAAAGCCTGCAGATTGGACACGTAGAGCGTCTGCCAGCGCAGGCTGCCGACCCAGCCGATCACGCTCTCGATGGCACCGCGCAGGCGCAGTACGGCCGCCCCGTAGATGGCGACGTCACCGATGGTGAGGCGGTCGGCGATTACGCCGGAGGTGACGAATCCGAGCGCGATGAAGACGGCGACGATCGAGACCACGGCGAACAGCGCGCCGCCCGCGTTCGCGTGGCGGTAGAGCAGACGGTTGCGATCCCTGAACTCCGTCATGATGCGGCGGAACTTCTCGATGAACAGGTCCGATAGCCCCAGGATCTTGACCTGCGCGACCGAGTTCTCGTTGGTCAGCTGGCCGACGAAATAGCTCATCCAGCGGTTCTTGGTGGCACGCGTGTTCTCCTCGGCGTAGCGCGTGCGCGCGAAGCGCCACTCGAACACGAGGTACACGATGGCGATGGGCGCAACCAGCAGCACCACCACCGGCTGGATCGACAGCAGCAGCGCCAGCAGCGTGCCTATCTGGATCAGCGCGGAGAGGATCTTCAGGGTCACCAAGAAGAACTGCGTGAAATGCTGCGCCATGTTGTTGCGCGCCTTCTGCATCATGTCGAGCGAATCCGGGCTCTCGAAGAACGCGTAGTCGAGCTTCGCCGCGTGCAGCATGAAATCGGTGGTGATGTGCAGGCTCATCTCATCGTTCAGGCGCTGCTGGCAGTAGGTGAAGACGATGTCGGCGAGCGCCCCCACCATCGCGACCAGGCAGCCGAGCAGCAGCCACAGGCGGATCGGCGACTGATCGGCGGAGGCCACCGAGACCACCTCCGTCACGCTGTTGATGAGGCCACGCGTGGTGAGTGCGAACAGCGCTGGGATGAGACCCTGGATCACGCTCATGACGATGATCAGGATGCTGGCGCGGCGGCAGGCGTGGAGGTTCTGCATGAACGTCCAGCGCATGTTCGCGTATACGCTGCGGAAGTCGAACATCGCGTTGTCCACGGCAGCGCTCAGCCGCCGTCTTTCTGGTAGCTGGCCTTGAGGACCGCGAAGCACTTCAGCCAGCGCAACAGCGCCGGCTCCAGCCTCGCCCAGTGGTCTTCGTCGATGGCCAGCGCCGCGCGGATGTGCGGCCAGAGGCGGTAGATCACGTCGAGCGGCTTTTCATCATCCAGGGAGTGATAGTAGAAAGCCTGCAGCCAGATCTGGATGATCTGCTCGGGGCGCAGCGCGCTGTTGCAGGCAGCGGCCTGACGCAGGAATTCGACCACGCCTTCCTCGATGCCGGCCACGTTGAGCTGCCAGGCGCTCCACATCAGCGTGCCGAACGCGACCTTCTCCTTCATCTCCCGGATGTGCGCAGGCAATCCGGGCTGGCAGAAGAACTCGTCGACGACCCGGATGCCGCAGCGCAGCATCTCGATCTTGTCGTACGTCAGGCTCGCCTCATGGCGACGGTAGCAGACGGTGGGCGCGCGCTGCCACGCGGCCTTGCTGCCGAGCAGCAGCATCTGCAGGAAGAGCTTCAGGTCCTCACCCTGGCGGTAGGCCGTGTCGAAACAGCCCACGCGCTCGACCCAGCTCTTGCGCACCATGCTGGCACCCATGAACACCGGCTTGTACATGAGCCAGTTCTCGAGCGTGTGCTCGGGCACCTCGCGCCAGGGCTCGGAAAGCCCAGTGCGGCGCCCATCCTGGTCGATGAACACCCAGCCACTGTGGACGAATGCGAGCTCCGGGTCAGCATCGAGCATCGCCGCCTGCACGCCGAACTTGCCAGGCAGCAGCAGGTCGTCGCTGTCGAGAAACACGAGGTAGTCGTAGCTCGCGAGGCGAATGCCGTGGTTGCGTGCCGCGGACACGCCCGCGTTGTCCTGGAAAACGTAGCGGATGCGGTCAAGGTACGGCTCCAGCCGCAACCCGGTATCGTCCTTCGAACCGTCGTCGATGACGATGATCTCGACGTCCGGATAGGCCTGGTCGAGCGCGCTCTGCACCGTCTGCACGATGAAGGCGCCTCGGTTGTAGGCGGGTATGACGACGCTGATGCCACTCGCGTTCATGGTTGCACCGCAGCGCGGCACGTGCGCGCGGCACCGCCGCACCCTACCCCGGACGCAGGACGCCGCCGGGCCACGAATGCGAACCCGAGCGGACGCATCGCGCTAGGCATCGCGCACGGGTGCACGAGGCACGGGTTCGCCGTCGATCAGCGCGCCGATCACGCGCGGAATCTGCTCGAGGTCGGTGCCGAGCCGGAGGTGCCACGAGGGCACGCTAGCAAGCAGTCGCTTGACGGTGCCGAGCAAGGCGCCACCCGAGCCGGAAAGCTGGTGGAGGCTGCTCAGTCCGATTGATGCGAGGCTCTCGGCGGGATCGGCCGGCTCGAGCCAAGTGTCGGGCTTGCCGGTAACGCAGGGCAACAGCACAGCGCGCAGCGGCAGGCGTGAGACCAGACGGCCAGGAAAATGCTCGTGCAGGAAGAAGAGTGCTTTCTCGAATTCGAGGCTCTCGCGGTTGGTCAGCGCCCCGGCGAGGAACGGTACGCGATGCAGATTGTCGGGGCGCACCTTCGCGGTGTTGTAGATGCTGCACACATAAGGTTCGGGGCCGGCGTTGACCAGCGAATAATCGTCGCTGAGATAGAGCAGCGGCGAGTTCAGGCAGGTGAGCGCGGTCGTCGACTTACCCGAACCGCCCTTCCCGCTCAACAGCACGGCGCCGTTCGCATTGCCGACGGCACCGGCGTGGATCATCTGCAGGCCGCGCCGCCGCAGCCACCAGTGCAGGATCGAGCGCAACGGTGCGCCGCGCTCATAGATCGGCAACTCGGCAGCATCGTGGCACCAGTAGATACCAAGGTTGCGCTCGGCATCCAGCAGACTGAACAGTCGATCGCCGATGTGGGTCTGGATCCGGTCGGTGTTGTAGCCGCGGATGTCGCCGCGGGGCGTGTAGAGGTTGTCGATGCGTTCGCCGCGGGAGTTCACGAAACCTTCATAATCGAACCACGGCAGATTCGGCCACGGCACACCCGTCGACGCGCTGTCCCATGCACGGATACGCAGAGCTTCCACAGCGGGCTCGCAGGCGAGATGCGCGAGCGCGCGGCAAAGTGGTTCGGCGAGTGCCTCGCCGGCGAACTCGAGGCAGACTACGTGCCCGTCGAGAAGGAAATAGCGCTCGATGCGGCGACCTGCCGCGGCCTGCTCGCTGAGTGCGAGGATGCTGTCGAAAAACTCCTCGGGCCGGGTGGAGAGCTTGAGTATCGAGGGATTGCTGCCCGGCTCGCTGGTCAAGGGATTCGTCCTCTCACTCGGCCGGACGATTGGGCCAGCCGGTGTCGGCCACGTCGTGAATGGGATCGAGCAGCAGCAGGTCTTCCATGTCAGAATATTTCTGCAGTGCCGGCATCATGAAGGCTTTCTGCTGCAGCACGGTGCCGGCACCGGACGGCGGCGCCTCCTGCACTACCGATTCCGACGCCGGAATGATCAGGTGTTCGCGCTGCATGTCGCCCAGGATCTGCCCGACGCCCGCTTCGATCTGGCCGCGGTCGCCGCTGAACCGCGCGCACAGCTGGTCGACGATCTGGCCATCGCCGAGCCCGCGTGCAACGCAATCCCATACCGCCGAACCCGAATCGTTCAGGCTGTAGTAGGTTCCGGATTCGAGGTTTACCACCACCGTCTCGCCGTCGATGGCTTCGTGGATGACCGTCGGCGAATTGACGCGAAAAAAATTCATGGTCCGCATCCCAAGTGGTGTCGTTTATTCGATGATTGCGATCTGCAGGGCGTTTGCCCGAGGTTTTGCACCCCATGCTCGCGCGGAATGCCGCTCCCTGTCATAAATTCTACCTGTTATAGGAAGAGTAAAGGGAGTTGCTGATCCGGGCCAGCCCTACCAGCCGCTGCCACTCGAGGTTCTGGCGGGTGGAACCCGCGAGTTTTCCCGCCTGCCGCTCGTTACCGGGGCCGCTCGGGGCTACCTCCCGCATTAACGGATGAAGCGTCTTGTTGCCTATGCCATGGTCACCGGGCGGCCGGCACTGTTGAAACGCAACAGATCCGGCGTCAGTTCGGCGAGCATGCTGCAGCCCGCCAGTTTCATGGTGAGCGTTAGCTCGTCGTCCAGTCGCTGAAGGACCCGGGCTACCCCCGCTTCACCGGCAGCCGCCAATCCCCACAGCGGCGCTCGACCGACAAGCACCGCATCGGCACCAAGCGCGATGGCCTTGAAGGCGTCTGCGCCATTGCGGATGCCCCCGTCCGCCAAGAGCCGGATGTCGTGCCCTGCCTTTTCGAGAGCGAGCCGGACCGGCAAAACCATTTCAACGGCTGAAACCTCATCGTCCAGGCGGCGCCCACCGTGGTTCGACAGGATGAGTGTCTGGAAACCGAGAGATGCGGCCAGAACGGCATCCGATGGAGACAGGATGCCCTTCAGGCAGATCGGCAGTTTCGTGCGTGCCTGGAGCGCAACGAGGTCCGAGAACTTCAGCGACGGATCCTTCATCGACTCGAAGCGAACAAGCGGCGGCACACCTGTCTCGGCCAGCGTGGGTAGATGAACCAGTTCGAGCGTTTGGCCAAAGCGCAGCCACTCGCGCGGATCGATATCGAGCCGTCCCGATGCGGGCGAGTCGACCGTCACCACCAGACCGTGGTACCCAGCTGCCTCTGCGCGCTGGACCAGCGCATCGGTGAGGCCCCGGTCTTTCAGTATGTAAAGCTGGAAGAGGGCCAGCCCGCTGCCTGAGCCGAACGGCCGCACCACCTGTTCGAGAGGCGTGGTCGACAGCATCGACAGAACCATTCCAGCATTGCGGCGTTCGGCAGCACGAGCGACAGCCGTTTCACCGTCAGCATGCAACAGGCGATGCATTGCCGAGGGCGCCACCAGAATCGGCGAGGACAGTTCACGACCGAACAGCGTGGTCTCCAATCTGATCGACGATACGTCACGCAAGCGCCGCGGGCAGATGGCGATCGATTTCAGTACATCGAGGTTGCGGCGAAGTGCGCGCCCCGACTCGGACCCATTCGCAAAATAGGCGAATATCGCCGGTGCCAACTGTTTTCCGGCCTGCTGCTCCAGCGCGACCGGATCGCCACCGCAGTCGTCGGGCCGCGAGGTGGCATCGGCGGCAGTTGCAACGGGTCGCGCATGAACCGCCCGGTTCGCCGGCACCCGGATCGCGTTCGCGACCTCGGCGCCGGCCTCCACGATGGCATTGGGACCGACATTCACGTGGTCGCCGATTCGGGTCGCGCGGAACAGCAGCGTGTGGTGTTCGACAGAGTGGGCGAACACCATGGCATTCGGCTGCACCACCGTGCCCGTGCCAATCGACTTCAAGTCAAACTCGCAGCCCAAGGAAGAGCCCATGATGCAGGCGCTGCGCCCGATTCTGGCGCCCAGCAAGCGCCAGAGCGCTGCCAGATAAACCGTTCCGCGCATGCTGACCAGAATCACGCGTTCGGCGTCCATGATCAGCGCCTCCAGGAACACCCAGCGCGAATACATGCCACCCATGAGCGGGTGATTTCCCGGCGCGATGCGGCCAATGACGGCCCATTTGAATGCGACCAGCGCGACGATCCGCACCAGCCTGCTCATGAGCAGCGCCACTGGAACAGCCCAGATGGCGTTCCAGATGCCGGGCAGAGCCTGCGCCTGCAGCACCGCCGCGAACGCAACAACACCAAGGACAGATATGAGCGCTGATGCCAACAGTTGCGCCGGCACCAGCAAGATCTTGGCGGTGACCCGCGCCGCATCAGACAGCTCAGGTTCATGAAAGCGGCTGCGGCCAACCACCCTGGCCGATGCGCCGAGGGCGACACACCCCTCGGGCAGCACGGTCCCGGCCGACAAGGCACTCAAATCGCCAAGCAGGGAGCGCTCCGGAACCTGCGCTCCGTCAATTAACACGCAGGAGTTGGCCACGATCGCCTGACGATGAACCTCCACGGTGCGGCCCGCTGACGCCCCCCGACTGCCGTTCAACACGGTCACGTTGCCAGCCAGAACGGCGCCATCTCCGATCCGCAGTCGACGCGGGTCCTCGACATAGGGTCCGGCCAGCATGGTGTCAGTGCCCACCGTCGCGCCCAGCAATCTGAAACTGACGCCAGTCAACGCACTCATCACCGCGAGCCGAAACCAGGCAGCGAAGAACGGTACCTCGATGGCGCTTCTGTAGACGGCGGCACCGATGTCGGGGCGGCCGAGCCGCTCCAGCACGGCGCGCAGCGGGCGGACCATCACGACCACCAGCAGCAAGGCGACCAGCGGCACAACGAACTGCAGCGTCACGGCAACGCTCAGCAATTCGCTCCAGCGCACAGGGGATGCGTCGAGGACAACCTCTGCGAGGCGGCGGGGGAGCCCAGTGACGACCTGATCCGTCAGAAGGCTAATCAGCGCGAGTCCGGCCGCAGCCGCAAGCCCATAGACGTAGGCGGCTGCAATATAGGCAAACAAACCTTGGACACGGGATACGGCCGGGGCATCCCCGGTCGTCTGCGTGGCCTCGGTGCCGAGTGGACCCACTGAACCTTGTGGCGGCACGAACTTCTCGCCAACCAGATGGGCGCCCGGACCAATCGCAGCACCCTCTCCGATGCGTATCGGCTCGCGCGACACCGAGGCTATGGAAATGACGGCGGGTTGCAGCACCGCCTCGCGACCAATCGACACCCCGGCGTCGATCGTGATGAAGCGAGGATCGGTGAGGCCCAGCGTTTCGATCCGAACCCCCGCTCCGATCCGAGCGCCCAGCAAGCGGTAATAGAGCGACAGTGCCGCCGTTCCGCGTAGCAAACCCAGATAGTCGTCCTGTCCGCGCAACAGGTTCTGTGCCGCCAGCCAGCCGCAGTAGCGGGCACCCCAGAGAGGAAAGGCCGTCGGCCCAGGATCGAGGGCACGCACTACGGCCACCGTCAGCAGCGTCATCAACAGGAGGTGCAGGGACACCCAAAGCGGGCTCAGCGCCAGCGCGACCATCGCTCCCTCGCTGCGCGCTGCCACGATGGCGAGGAGCAGAACCGGAATGGACGACATCGCCATCAGAGCAGGGCGCACCAGCAAGCCCAAGGCCTGCAGCGCACAGGAAACCAAGCCGGCTGGGTGCACGGCGGGCGGAGCCGCCGTCGAGCCGAAAGGTGATTCCTGCGCCGGCGGCTTGGCGGGCCGTATCTGCCTCGCCACACCGTGATCGGCCAGATATTCGACCACGCCGCCGACAGTGGGGTGGTCGTAAAGCAGCGTCGGCGGCAGCGCAAAACCGCAACGCGTCTCCAGTTCCAGAAGCAGATCGACCACGTTCAGTGAGTCGATGCCGAGATCAAGGATGTTGGCGTCTGCCCTGATGGGCGCCTGCACCCCATGCCCAAGGTGGCGCTGGATGCGCGCGGTGAGGAAGGCTGTCAGTTGTTGGCGCTCTGTGCTGCCTGCCTCGGCATGGGCATCCGCGGTTACTGGCTTGATCAGTTCTGCCAGCGCATTCTTTCGGACCTTTCCTGTCTCGGTCCGTGGCAACTCCGCCAGGAACACCACCGTCCTCGGAACCTTGTAGCTCGCCAGTTTCTTGCGGCAGTGCGCTCGGACGTCCGCCTCGCTGAGCCCCCCACCGTCGCCCTCGATAGCCAGCGCTACCACCTCACCAAGCAGTGCATCGGGCAGCGCAAAGGCGCTGCACACGGCAGCGCCTGGCAACTGCGCGACAGCCTGCTCGACTTCATCGGCGAATACGTTTTCTCCACCGACATTGATCATGTCCTTGACGCGGCCCGCCACGTGCAGTCGCCCGTCGCCCGTGAGGAAGCCGAGGTCACCGGATCTGAGGAACCCGTCGGGCAGGAAGGCGCTGCGATCCAAATTATGCAAGCCTGCTCGCTGATATCCAGCCGTCACCGTCGGTCCGCGAATTGCGATCTCACCGAGCTCGCCGGTTCGCGCGCTTTCGCCGGTTTCCGTGATCACCCGGACCTCAAGCCCTGGCAGCGTTTTGAGCCCCACCTCGCGGCCTTCACGCGTTTGATTCTTGAAGGCGATGTGGCAGGTCGCTTCGGTCATTCCGTATCCCTGCAGCACGTCGCACCCTAGCGCCACTGCAGCGCGCGCGGCCACGCCCGCATCCAGCTTTGCGCCACCGGTCAGTACCCACTTCAGCCTGGGGAAAACCATCCCCTCCAGTGCGTTCGACTCGGTAATCAGCGCCAGCATCGATGGCGCCAGTTTCGTGATGGTCACCCCTTCGGAGGCCATCGTCCCCACGGTCAGACCAAGCTGTAACTGGTTTTCGATGAACACGTGCCGGGCACCGATCAACAGGCCGACCCAAACGAACGCCACATCACCGACATGAAACATCGGTCCGCAGTGCGCCCAGCAATGCTCATCACTTGCCGAGAGCCCGAGTGCCGCCATCGTGGCGGCCGCATGAGTCAGTACCGCCACATCGGTGTGAGGCACCATCTTTCCCTCCCCCGTCGACCCCGATGTCGCGAACATCTCGACGACGCACGGACCAGCGTGCGGGGCTGTTGCGACCGCCCCTTCCACCCCGACGGGCAGACCATCCAGCCAACGCACATCAAGGCTGCAGTCCGGCGCCGTCTCAGCTTCGCACAGCGTTCTACCGCCATTCGAGCGACACCACGCCAGTGACTCACACTTCGGCAACCAGACAGCCGAAGTGACGAGCAACTCGGCTGCACCGCTTAGAAGGACGTCGTCGGTTTCGCTTGGTGTGAGCCGGTGATTGACCGG
>CAJADV010000324.1 GCA_903938575.1 uncultured Gammaproteobacteria bacterium | reverse complement strand
GGCTCGGTGCGGGCCGAGAGATCACCCGCCTGGATCCGTGCCACCACCTGCGAGAGCTGCTGCATGGGCTTGCTCAACCGGCTGGAGGCAAGCCCCGAGATGAAGGCCGCCACCAACAGCGCCACGAGGGTGCTGCCTGCGGCGTTCAGGAACAGCCCGCGCTGCAGCGAGGCGAGGTCCTGCGGGTCATAGGAGAGCACCACCTGCCCCAGCAGCGCGCCGCCCGGCTCTGCAGCGGCGTCGCCGCCGGTGCCGAAGGCGGGGTCTTCATCGCTCTCGGCGCGCGAGCGTACCTCGCGCCCGAACAGCCTGCGCTGTTCACCACCGGAGCAGTCCGCCGCGCCGCGCCAGCAGTTCAGCGCGAGACCCAGCTCCCAGGAGCTGCCCGCCGCGGCAAGCAGGCTGCCGCCGGTGTCGAGAAACAGCACCACCTTCGCAGCGCCGGGGGCGCGGACATTGCTGCGGGCAAGACGCGCCAGCGCGGCGTCATCGCCAACCAGCAGGCCGAGCTCCGCGGCGCCGGCAAGGTAGGTGGCCTCGCGCTCGCCGCGCGACTGCAACTCGTCGCGCGCATCGGCGACACGGCTCACGGTGAACCAGACGCTGAGCGCCAGCGCCGGCACGAGGGTTGGCAGCAGCACCATCAGGAAGGCGCTGCTGCGTATGCTGAGTTTCATGGCTGTCCTTGCCACGCGCCGGCTCTGTACCCGCCGAAGACCGCTTCCTTTCGGCGGCGGGGCGCCCGGTCCTGCTGAGCATAGCCCAGGAAATCACAACAATTGAAGCTGTACCGACGCCGCTTGCGCGCCCCGGAACTGCGAGGTATCCAGCGCGGGCCACTGGCTACCATCGAGCCCCAGCCGCCGCGCCTGCACCCTGAAGCGGGCGGCGATAAGGTCGGCGAAAGGTCCAGCGCCACGCATCCGCGAACCAAAGCGCGGATCGTTGTCGCGGCCGCCGCGACTCTGCTGCACCAGGCTCATCACATGGGCGGCGCGCTCGGGGTACTGGACCTCGAGCCACTCCCGAAAGAGCGGCGCCACCTCGTGCGGGAGCCGCAGCAGGATCCAGTCCGCCTTGCGGGCACCGGCTGCAACGGCGTTCGCGAGGATGCGCTCGATCTCGGTGTCGTTCAGCGCAGGGATGATGGGCGCCAGCAGTACACCCACCGGAATGCCGCGCCGGGCAAGCGCCGCCACGGTACGCAGCCGCGCACGGCCAGAGGCCGTACGCGGCTCGAGCCGGCGCTTCAGCTCGTCATCGAGGGTGGTGACGCTCAGAAACACATTGCAGAGGCCACGCGCCGCGAATTCAGCGAGCAGGTCGGCATCGCGCTCGATCAGGGTGGACTTGGTGATGATCGACACCGGCTGCCGGTGCTCAAGGCAACGCTCCAGCAATTTTCGCGTGATGCCCAGTTCGGCCTCGGCGGGCTGGTAGGGGTCGGTGTTGGCGCCAAGGGTGATCGGCTCGCAGCGGTAGCGCGGGTCGCACAGCTCGCGCTCGAGGAGTTCGGCGGCGTTTGCCTTGAAGCGGATACGACGCTCGAAATCGAGACCGGGGGACATGTCCAGATAAGCGTGCGTGGGCCTTGCGAAGCAGTACACGCAACCGTGCTCGCAACCACGATACGGGTTGATGGACAGGGAGAAGGGCACATCCGGCGAGCTGTTGCGCGAAATGATAGAGCGCGCGATTTCCGGCAGCAGCTCCTGACGATCCGAGGCGGGATCCGGTGCGGACTGCTCCCAGCCATCGGACTCACGCAGGCGCGCGATCAGTTCGAAGCGACCGGCCATGTTGCTGGTGGCGCCACGGCCCTTGATGGAGCGAGCGATTGCATTCATCTGCAGATCCCCGGGACTGAGCTCTCGAGTACTGTATATCCGAACAGTTGTGATGTCGATCCCCCGTTGACGCGCCCGCCGCGAGAGGCAGCCGCCGCGGCAAGCCCCTCTGGTCACACAGCCAGTTTCTGATTAACGTGCTTCGCCGCCTCATCGAGTCCACCACGCGTGCGTCCATACCTCCTCGCCATCGCCCTGCTGCTCGCCCTGTCGGTGAGTATCGGCGGCTACCAGTACCTGCGCTTCACCAAGCTGGCAGGCATGGACTTCACGCCGCCGCCGGTGACCATCGGCATTGCCAGCGCGGCAACCGAGGAGTGGGCAACCCATTTAGAATCCGTAGGTACACTGAGGGCCGTGCACGGGGTGAATCTAACCGCCGAGACCAGCGGCCAGATCACGTCCGTGGCTATCGATTCGGGCCAGCAGGTGGCGGCGGGCCAGTTGCTGCTGGTCCTGAATGATGAGGTCGAACAGGCCGCCCGCAAACGCCAGCAGGCCACTCTGGAGCTCGTCCGCGTGCTTTTCGAGCGCGATCGGAAGCTGATCGGTCAGAAATCGATCTCGCAATCCCGCTTCGACACCAGCAAGGCCGATCTCGCGCGCGCGGAGGCCGAACTCGCCGAAACCGAGGCACGGATCAGGAACAAGCGCATCGTCGCGCCATTCGCCGGCACCGTCGGTATCCGCCACGTCGACCGCGGGGATTACGTCGAGCCCGGAACGCTGATCGCCTCGCTGCAGGACAGCGCAGACCTCGACATCGACTTCACCCTCCCCGCACGACACGTGCCTGCCCTGCGGCCGGGACTGCCGATGACGGTGCAGGTCGATGCCTGGCCCGGGCGCAGCTTCAGCGCCGAACTCCAGGCGCTGGACAGCAGCGTCGATGCAGGCACCCGCAACATCCTGCTGCGCGCGCGGATGCTGCAGCACGAGGGCCTGCTGCCGGGGATGTTCGCCACCCTGCGTATCGACCTCGGCCAGCGTGAGACCGTGGTGGTGGTGCCGGAGAGCGCCGTCACCTACTCGCTCCAGGGCGACACGGTCTACGTGCTGGAGGATCTGCCGGGCGGCGGTCTGACCGCCGTCGCAAGGATCGTCAAAGTGGGGGAAACACGCGCAGGTCGGGTCGCGATGCGCGGCGGCCTGCGCGACGGAGACCGCGTGGTGATCAGCGGGCAGAACAAGCTTTTCCGTGGCGTGAAGGTGCTCGTCGGCGCCGGCGCGGCGCACTGACTCATGCGCTTCACCGATCTCTTCATCCGCAGGCCCGTGCTCGCGCTCGTCACGAGCAGCCTGCTGCTGGTGCTCGGGCTGCAGGCCGGCAGCCAGTTGCAGCTGCGCCAGTTCCCCGACGTCGACAAGAGCCTCGTCGTGGTGCAGACCGCCTATCCGGGCGCCAGTGCCCGCACGGTGCAGGGCTT
>CAJADV010000323.1 GCA_903938575.1 uncultured Gammaproteobacteria bacterium | reverse complement strand
TTCACGCGCTTCGAGAACCTCGCCAACTCCTCCTACGGTTACGACAACTGACGCCCATGCCCACACCGCCAGCCGTGACAGGCAAGCGCGAGGCACGATTCAACCGCATGGAGCCGGCCCAGCGCCGGGCATTGCTCGTCGAGGCCACGTTTCGCTGCCTGCAGAAACACGGTTTCGAGGGCACCTCGATACGCCGGATCTGCGCCGAGGCCGGGGTGTCGATCGGCCTGATCAACCACCACTACCGCAGCAAGGACGACCTCGTCACCGAGACCTATCTGTGGCTCACGCAACGGGTGACCGGGCAGCTGCGCCACGCCATCGATACCGCCACCAACGACGGCCGCTCGCGCCTCAGCGCGTTCATCCGCGCCTCCTTTGCCGATGACATCTTCGACGCCGGATTGCTCGACGCCTACCTCGCCTTCTGGGGCGCCACCAAGAGCGCCGAGCCGATGGTGCGGGCGCACGAGCAATCCTACGGCGACTACCGCGCCACCCTCGCGCAGGCGCTGATGCAGCTTGCGCAGGAGCAGGGCTGGGAGCGCTTTGACGGCGACCTGGCGGCCGTTGCCCTGGCCGCGATGCTCGACGGCCTCTGGCTCGAGTACAGCCTGAGTTCGAGCAGCTTCAGCCGCGAGCAGGGCATGCAGATCTGCGAGGCCTGGGTGGATGGGCTGATTGGCGGCGGCTACCGGCGCTTCGGCCGGCCGGCCTAGCACGTTCGGGCAATTGACCCGCGGCCGCTTTACCGCCTTAATCGCCCCAAATAATTCGTGCACCCGATATCCATGTCCACAGCAGCAGGCCTTGCCGAACCCAACGAAGCGGTCAACTCGCCCACGCTGCAGGCGGGCATCATCGACATGATGATGGCCTCCACCGTGCTCATGTCCTCACCCGCGTGGCAGACCGAGCAGGCCTCGTTCAAGGTGGTGGACGCGGGCGACCGGCGTATCCGTGTGGAGTGGACGCCGGGCATGGGCGATCCGCCGCCCCCGGGCACCACGGTGGAGATCCGCTGCACCCTGCCCGACGGGCGCTACCGCATGACCGGCGTCTTCGAGGAGGCTTCATCGCTGGGGCTGGTGTTTCACATCGGCACGCCCATCTACCGCGCCCAGATGCGCCGGGATTTTCGGGTGGATGTGCCCTCCGACAACGGCATCACCTATGAACTGAGCCGCTGCGGTGATCGCTATCTTCCCGAGGGCTCAGTTGCCCCCGTCTCGAACCTGAGCGTCGCGGGCGCCGAGATCACGTGGCGCTTCGGACGGCCACTACCCAGAAAGGACGATCGCATCGAGGGCGTCATCGATCTCGGGCGACACAGTCTGGCGCTCGATGCCATCGTGCGCCGCGTGCACCAGCGAGACGAGAGCGTTCTGGTGAGCTTCGAGTTCCTGGACGTGCGCGCAACCGACCGGCAGCACCTGCAGGCGGCCTGTTTCGAGCTGCAGCGCGAGATGATGCACAAGGGTGAGGAAGCCACCTGAGCCGCCGCCGCGGTTTTACCGGGCGTGGCCCTGAAGTATGATGCCCTCGCGTTGCGGCCCCGCGGCCATGACGCAACGTCGATGTACGCGGGTGTAGTTCAATGGCAGAACTTCAGCTTCCCAAGCTGATAGCGAGGGTTCGATTCCCTCCACCCGCTCCAATCCCTCCCTGATACCCCAAGACATTCACTCTTCTGCGCTAACGCCTGGGTTTAAATGGGTGCTTGAAAGCGGTGGCGAAGGTGAGGCGGCGATCTGTTCACGGACGAGTAGACTTCACGAGAACGGTATCGACAGGAGGGGAACACCGATGAGCAATCGCCGCTTCGACTTGAATGACATCGAGAAGGAACCGACAGACGAGGATCTCTCGTCGCTGATGGCCGACGTCGTCGAGGAGGCAAAGGAACGGTCCGCGATGGCACGCCAAGCCGTGATGCTGCGCGTTCGCGAGGAAATCACGGCCGCGCGCAAGCGCAGGCCCGAGCTGTGAGTACGCCAGAAAGGCCGCGACTTATTGTCGTTGCCGGGCCCAATGGTACGGGCAAGACCTCGATCACCGAGCAGCTGCTGCGGCATCGGTGGATGGAAGGATGCGAGTACATCAATCCCGACTACATTGCCCGCGACGAGTTCGGGGATTGGAACTCGGCCGACGCTGTCGGTAGGGCGGCCCGTCTTGCCCAAGAGCGCCGCGAGGCGTGTTTGAGTGCAGGGCGCAGCCTGGCATTCGAGACGGTTTTGTCGATGCCGGACAAAATCGACTTCATCGAACGCGCCAGGTCGCTCGGCTACTTCGTGCGCCTCTTCTTCATCGGTACCGATGACCCATCGATAAATGCCAAGCGCGTTGCGATGCGAATTCTCGAGGGCGGGCATGAGGTGCCCATAGGCAAGATCATTTCCCGCTATGCGCGGTCGATCGCAAACTGTGCGGTAGTCGTGCGCAGCGTCGATCGGGCCTATGTCTACGACAACTCCGTCGACGACCAGCCCGCAAGACTACTGTTCCGCTTGCGCGATGGCCTCGTGTTCAAACGCTATGGCGAGATCAACCCCTGGGCACAGGCGATCTTGCAGGAGCTGGCAGAGGGTAACGCCGGTTAGCGGCGAGGAACGCCATGGCAATCAGCAATGATGAACGGGTCGGCAAAGGTCTGGAGCAGCTCAAGGTTGGGCTTATGCCCTTCGTCGAGCGTGAGTTCAGATCGCGCTTTGGCGAGAGTCGGGCGCATGACGCCAAGGATCTGCTGTCCTACACGGGGCACTGAAGACATACCAAGACGCCAACCGGGCCCAAACACCCTCACGCCGACTGCATGTAAAGGTACTTCTGAAATCCCGCAAAGAGCTCACGTACCTGTGCCGCCTGCCCCAGCTCTGCCAAGGCGTCGGAGATGGAGTTGTGATACCGGAGCTGTAGCAGCGGCGTGAGCTTGTCTGGGTCCAGCTCTTCCACACCCACGGCCACGTAGTGCTGCAGCACAAAATCCAGAAACTGCTGCTGCTTGTAGTTGAAGGCCAGTCCGAACTGAGCACGGGCACTATTGGCTCGCACCTCCCGCGTTACGGGTGCTTTCGCATAGGCCACGTGGGCCAGCACGTCGAACAGATCACTCGCCTCGGCTTCGAGGATGCGCTGCATCTCCGTGAGCTGGGCATGACCAAAGCCCCGCTCCGAAAGCCCTTGCAGTAACTGCTTGCGGGTATCGGGCGCACTCCCGGTACGAACGGGGTCACGGTACGAACGGGGTCAGGTCTTCCATTTTTCGTAGTCTTGCCTGCCGCGCTTGGGCACTGCCTTTGGTCATTGCCCGCAGCTGGCTTCCGATCTCTGCTTGATCTCGATGGAGAGCCCTCCGCTTCGGGCTGAGGGCTAAACTTATCAGACTGGTCTGCCTTCCAATCCCGTCGAAGTCGACGGGATTAAGACTTACTCTTTTGACCTGCTCCCAGAGGCCGAGGAATTCGAGGCCGGTTTCTCAACCCGACCGCCGTGTTCTGCAATGACCGGGACCAGTCAACG
>CAJADV010000322.1 GCA_903938575.1 uncultured Gammaproteobacteria bacterium | reverse complement strand
GTGCTGTGGAAGAACTGGGAACTTGAGGCCCTCGCGGCCGCCTACGCCCGTTTCGTCGAGCGGCTGCGGCCGCTGCGTGCTGCGCTGTCCCGGGTGAAAAAAAAGCTCTGCCCCGAGGACTGCTTCACGCTGCGCTTACTCCTGATCCACGAGTACCGGCGCATTCTGCTCCACGACACCGACGTGCCCGCCGAACTGCTGCCGCGTGACTGGCCGGGTCTGGAGGCGCGACGGCTCGCCGCGGAACTGTATGTGCGTGTGGGCGGCGGTTCGTTAGACTACGTCGCCTCGCAACTCCAAGGCGCGAGTGGCCCGCTCGGCTTGCCGGCGGAGTCCTTCAGCAAGCGCTTTCGCAACTGAGTTGCACCTGCCCCCGGAGACAAGCCGTGTCCCAGACCGTCAGCTACACACGCGATGGCGAACTTGCCGTCGTCACCATCGACAACCCGCCGGTCAATGCCACCTCGCAGGCGGTGCGTGCCGGGCTATTGGAGGCGATCAACCGTGCCGTGGCCGATGACAGCCGTGCACTGGTGCTCTGCTGCGCCGGGCGCACGTTCATAGCCGGTGCTGATATCACCGAGTTCGGCAAGCCGCCGCTTGCGCCCGCGCTGCCTGACGTCCTCGACGCCCTCGAAGCACTGCCAAAGCCCGTGATCGTGGCGATTCATGGAACCGCGCTGGGCGGTGGGCTGGAAGCGGCGATGGCGGGTCACTACCGCATCGCCGATTCGCGCGCCAAGCTCGGGTTGCCGGAGGTCAAGCTGGGCTTGCTGCCCGGGGCCGGGGGCACGCGGCGGGCGCCGCGCCTGATGGGTGTGAAGCCCTCACTCGAGCTGATGACCGGAGGTGCGCCGATCAGCGCGGAGGCCGCCCGCGCCTCGGGCCTCGTTGACCGTGTCACGCAGGATGCACTTCTCCCCGCAGCCCTTGCCTACGCCCGTGAACTCCTTGCTGCCGGTGCCACGCCCCGACCCACGGCCGCGATCGTGCCTGTGCTCGATGGCATCGACACCGCATGGTTTGCCGCCGAAAAAACAGCTCTGCGCAAATCAGCCCGTGGCCGTACGGCGCCACAGCGTATCGTCGACGCGCTCGAACTGGGCGTGACACTGCCACCGGCCGAGGCGGCGCTGCGCACCCGAGAAATGTTCCTCGAGCTCGTGTCCTCGACCGAATCGAAAGCCCTGCGCCACCTGTTTTTTGCCGAGCGCGAGGCAGCGAAGCTCCCCGCCGACTGCCGTGACGCCACGCGACGCACGGTGGAGCGCATCGGCGTGCTGGGCGGCGGCACCATGGGTGCGGGTATCGCCATGAATTTTGCCGAGAGCGGGCTGCATGTCACGGTCATCGAAACCGATGACGCCGCCGCTGCACGGGCGCTGGAGCGGATCCGTAGCACCTGGCAGGCAGCGCGCGCGAAGGGGCGTCTGGACGATGCCACGCTCGCCAAGCGCCTCGAGCGCGTGCGGGTGAGCACCGAGTTTTCCCTGATGGCTGATATGGATCTCGTGGTCGAGGCGATTTTCGAGAATCTGCAGGTGAAGCAGGAGGTGTTCGGCCGCCTCGATGCGGTGTGCCGGCCCGGCGCGATTCTCGCGAGCAACACCAGCTACCAGGATCTCGACGCGATTGCCGCCGCCACCTCACGCCCCGCGGACGTGATCGGCATGCACTACTTCAGCCCCGCCAACATCATGAAGCTGCTGGAGGTGGTGCGCGGCGCCAAAACCGCGCCCGATGTGGTCGCCACCGTAATGGATCTGGCGCGGCGCGTCGGCAAGATTCCCGCACTGGTGGGCGTTTGCTACGGCTTCGTCGGCAATCGCATGCTGATCCCCTACGGGCGCGAGGCCCAAATGCTGCTTCTCGAGGGCGCCACCCCGTCACAGGTCGATGGCGCGATGGAGGAATTCGGCATGGCGATGGGGCCCTGTGCGGTGGGTGATCTCGCGGGCCTTGATGTCGGTTTCAGGGCGCGCAGCAGCCGCAGTGACCGCCCCGATGATCCGCGCTGGTTCCGCGTCGGCGACATGCTGGCCGAACAGGGACGTTTCGGTCAGAAGACGGGTGCGGGGTTCTATCTCTACGAGGCGGGCGGCCGTGAGCGCAGGCCCGATCCTGCAGTCGAGCAGATGATCCGTGATGAGGCCGCGCGTCTGGGCGTCGCGCAGCGGGCGATTTCCGCCACGGAGATCGTCGAGCGCCTGATGTACGCGATGGTGAACGAGGGCTGCCGCGCCCTGGAGGAGGGGATTGCACAGCGCGCCTCTGACATCGATCTCATCTACGCCAACGGTTACGGTTTTCCCGCCGTGCGGGGCGGACCGATGATGTATGCGCAGACGGTGGGCCTTGGCGATGTGCTGGCGCGGATCCGCGCGTTCCGCGAGCAGTTGGGGCCGCGCTACTGGGAGCCCTCGGCGCTGCTTGTGCGCTGTGCTGCGTCGGGCGAGTCGCTGCCCTGAGCAGGGTCTGCGCGCTCGGGAAAGACATCTTCGAAACTGAGCAACATCGAGATCCCCAGCATCGGCAGCACCACCAGCAGACCGAGCAAGAAGGGCAGAGCGCCGGCGATCAGCAAGAGGAGGCTGGCGACGCCGTAGGCGAGCAGCGGCATGGAATTGGCGAAGACTCCCGCGCAGCTCGTTGTCAGGGTGTCGCGCACGCCCAGCCCGCGCAGCAGCGCCAGCGGGACGGCGAACCAGAGCATCGCGGCCACCGGTACGAGCACAAGTGACAGCAGCAGCACCCCGCCGGTGAGCATCGAGATGAGCTCGAGGCTGGAGCCTCCGTTCTCCACCCTCAGCAGCAGTTCGCTGCCGCCGCCGTCCAGGTAATACAGCACCACTCCCTGCGCCACCAGCGCCGTCAGTGCCGCGCCGATCAGGTTCGCCAGCACCAGCGTGACGATGCCGCGATGCCCCAGCACCGCGATGAAATCGCCGATCCACACACGCTCGCCGCGGCGGATCTTCGCGGCCACGATCACCACGCCGCCCAGAATCAGCGACGACAGCACCTGCGAGACCAGCATGCTGATCAGAGGGATCTTGCCCACCGTGATGGTGGCGATGAAGGAGACGATAACGATCAGGATCCACAGTCCGGGATCACGACGGAACACCGGCCACGACTCGGTGATCCACGCGATACCGCGCTCTGACTCCAGGCGTCGCGGTGCCGGTATCGCCGCAGCGGTTTTTTTGCGGACGGTCATGAAGGTCTGCCTCCGGGTTGCAGGGCGGACTCAGATCACGGCGAGCGACAGGCCGCCATCGACGGTGATTACCGAGCCGGTCATGTAGGACGAGGCCTCCGAGGCCAGCAGGAGCAGCGCCCCCCCCAGCTCCGGCGGCGCGCCGAGGCGCCGCTGCGGAATGCGCTTTACCATCGCCTGCCCGCTCGCGGAATCGAGGTACCCGGCCGCCATGTCCGTGTGGTAGTAGCCGGGTGCGATGGCGTTCACGCGGATCTGGTAGCGCGCCCACTCGAGCGCCATTGCGTGGGTCAGGTGGATAAGGCCCGCCTTGGCAGAGGCATAGGGCCCCGTGCCTTTCTGCACGGCAGAGCCCAGCACCGAGGCGATGTTGATAATGGAGCCGCCGCGCTCGGCCTCGATCATCTGGCGGGCAGCGGCGCGCGCCACCAGCCAGGCGCCCTTCAGGTTGGCGTCAAAGACCAGATCCCAGTCTTTTTCATCGAGCTGAAGCAGCATGGCGTCCGCCGCCACACCCGCGTTGTTCACCAGGATGTCGAGGGGGGCCGCGAGCCCTGCGAAGGCCGCATCGACGCTCCCGGATTCGCGCACATCGAGGCACGTGACATGCGCTACGCCACCGGCGTCGCGGATGGATGCAGCGGTATCCTCAAGGGGCTGCAGCCGACGGCCCGCGAGGGTGACCGTCGAGCCGGCTGCGGCGAGCTGCAGCGCAAAGGCGCGTCCCAGCCCGGAGCCTGCCCCGGTCACCAGCGCATGGCGCCCCCTGAGATCAAAAAGTTGCTGCGGTGTCTTCATCGCCACACCTTAGCGCAGCGGCCTCGCACGGGTAAACCATCGCTTGAGCCCGGGGTCCGCGGCTCTGAACCATCACCGCGACTGGCTCAGCCGCCGATCACGGCCGGCTGGTAGCAGGCGATGAATTCCGGCGGCATGCGCGTGGGCCGCCCGGTGGATATGCGAATGCACACGAGCTCCCAGTCGCCGCGGAGCAGCGTCGCGCCGTCGCTCGCGCGGCGCAGCTGGAAATGTCGGCGCATGTTGAGGCGGCCGTCGCTTGCGACCAGCCAGGTGCCAGCGTCTATCTCCTCATGCAGGAGCGCGGGCAGCAGGTATTCGTAGTGTGCCGAGCGCAGCGCCATCGCGCGGTCGAGTTCGAGATAGGCCGAGGGTGGCATGCCCAGATGGCCGGAGTGGCGCCACGCAACGTCCTGGCACCAGTGGGCGTAGACCGTATTGTTGGCGTGTTCGAGGATGTCGATGTGCTCTGGCAGCACCCGGAACCCCTGTACAAAGGGATCGGGGTGATCCCAGCCGCTCATTTGTCGTGCTTCTGCAACTTGTCGAGATAGCCCATCGCGAAGGCCGAGACCACGAAGGTCATGTGGATGATCGTGTACCACATGAGCTTGTCGTTCTCGGTCTTTTCCGCGTTCATGAATATCCGCAGCAGATGGATCGAGGAGATCGCCACGATGCTGGCGGCGATCTTCATCTTGAGCGAGGAGGCATCCATGGTGCCCAGCCACGAGAGTTTCTCCTCGCTCTCACTGACCTGCAGCGTGGAGACGAAATTCTCGTAGCCGCTCATCATCACCATCACGATCAGGCCGCCGACCATTGCCATGTCGATGAGTGCGAGGATCACCAGCACCAGGTCGGCCTCCTGCATCGTCAGCACGCTGGTGAGCAGGTGCCAGACTTCCTGGAAGAACTTCACACCCAGACCGAGCAGCGCGACGCTCAGGCCCAGATAGATCGGCGCCAGTATCCAGCGCGAGCGGTACATCAGTGTTTCGAAGATCTTTTCCATGACAGCGAAGGGGCCTCTGGTGTTAGCGGACAATGGCATCAGTGAACTGCAGCGGGGAGCCCAGGCTCTCGCGGTAGGACGGGGGCTGGCGGCCGTTCACGTCTGCCTGCCTGTATTCCATGCCGAGTTCAGCGCCAATCAGGGTACGTCCGCTCTTCGCCATCAGTTCGGGGTCGTTGTAGAGCCGGTCGAGCAGCAGCCCGGTGAACTGCGGATGCTCGGCCTGCTCGGCAAAGCCTGCGTATTGTTCGGGGTGCTCGGCGAACACCTTGGTGGTGCGTTCGGTGAGCAGGGGGCCGAGCCAGATCGAGACTGCCGCGACAGCGTGCTCGCGCAGGTCGAAGGACATGTCCCAAGCCATCTTGTCGAGTCCGGCCTTCTGGGCGCCGTAGGCGGGGCCGTGCATGTAGCAGGCGGCCCCGAAGGACGAGCCCATGGCGATCAGGCCGCGCCGCCGCGGCACCATGAGCCTCGCGGCATGCCAGCTGGCGATGAATGCCGAGCGCAGGCCGACGTCAAGGATACGAGCGATATCCGCGCTCCGCTCCCAGAAGGGCGTGGGGAGTACCAGTTCGTCGTGGATGAATGTGGCGTTGTTGAAGAGGATGTCGAGTCGCCCCGCGTCTGTCTCTATGCGGTCAAAGAGCGCCTTGACCTGCTGGTCATCCGCGTGGTCACAGTGCACCGCGATCCCGCGCCCGCCGGCCGCGTCGATCTCCTGCGCGGTGCGGTGTATGGTTCCTGGCAGCGCCGCATCGCCCTCGCGCTCGGAGCGGCCGGTCACATACACCGTGTAGCCACGCATCCCGAGCCCGATCGCCACGCCTTTGCCAGCGCCGCGGCTGGCGCCGGTGACCAGTGCGATACATTCATTTGCCATGATCCGCTCCCGCCTGTCCGGAGTAATGCCGGCGGCATGCTAGCACAGCGTTTTGGCCCGGGTCCGGGCGCGGGAACACAGGGCTTTCCCGGGTGGCGGGGCTTGCGTACAGTGCGGGTCAAAGAGGGGTATAGATGTCCGGCTGGAAGAGGTTTGCGAAGTTCCATACCTGGATCTACCGGGCGAGCGGCGGGCGCATCCTTGGCGAGGTCGGTCTGGGCCGGAAGATCCTGCTGCTCACCACGCAAGGCCGACGCAGCGGCATCGAGCGCACCAGTCCGCTGGTGTACATGCCCGATGGCGATCGTTTCGTGGTCTACGGTTCCAATGGCGGTCAGGAACTGCCGCCAGCGTGGTTTTTCAATCTCCAGTCGCGCCCCGAGGCGACGGTAGAGGTCGGCAAGCGCAGCCTCCAGGTGAACGCGCATGTGGCGGAAGACGCTGAGGCGGCGCGCCTCTTGCCGCTCGCCCACACCTACAACCCGCACTGGGCCGGTTACCAGAAAAATTGTGCGCGCCGGATCCCGTTGGTCGTGCTGAGTCCGGCCACACCCGCGTGACGGCCGCGGCGGGAGGGTTCTGCGTGCACTGCGGCGCCGCCGCGCCGGAGGCTATCTGCACGCGATGCGGCAACAATCGCGCGCCGGCGCCGAAAGTGCTGGTCGCCTGCTTTGTTTTCCAGGGTGAGAGGCTGCTGTGGATGCGGCGGGCCTGCGCACCGCAGGCGGGCTTCTGGGCGATCCCCGCGGGGTTCATGGAACTCGGGGAGTCCCTGGCCGAGGCCGCTGCCCGCGAGTTGCGCGAAGAGACCGGACTCGTGCTCGATCCTGCCGAGCTCAGGCTCTACAGCCTTGGCTCCATCACGCAGATCGACCAGGTCTACATTGCGTTTCGCGCCACGGTGGGGGAGGTCGAGTGGCGCCCGGGCGCCGAGGCACTGGATGTGCGTTTTTTTGCTGAACACGAATTGCCGTGGTCGGAGATTGCCTTCCCCGGCGCGAACTACTCCATACAAATGGCCTACGACGACATCCGTCGCGGCTCACACGGACTGTATCTGGCGCGGCACGAGCGCGGTGAGCTGAGCGATCAGTTCGCGCGGGGCAGTGTCTAGCCGTTTGCCCGCCCCGAGACCGATTGCGTATCCTTCCCGATTGTCATGAGGAGTTCCACCCGATGAACCTGTTCGACTTCGCGCCTGGTCGCGAGGGCTACTACGGCAACTATGGCGGCTGCTTCCTGCCGGAGATCCTCCACAGCACCATCGAGGAACTGCAGGCGGGCTTCCGTGCCGCCAAGAACGATCCGGTGTTCTGGCAGGAGTACCGGGCCTTGCTCTCGGAGTATTCCTGCCGCCCCACGCCCATCACCCACCTGGCCAATCTCTCGCGTGATCTCGGGGGCGCGCAGATCTATGTGAAGCGCGAGGACCTGAACCACACCGGCTCCCACAAGCTGAACAATGTGATGGGGCAGGGGCTGCTCACCAAGCGTCTGGGCAAGACCCGTGTCATCGCCGAGACCGGCGCCGGACAGCACGGATTCGCCACCGCCACCATGGCGGCGAAGTTCGGGTTCAGCTGCCGCATCTACATGGGCGCGGTGGATATCGCGCGCCAGCGCCCCAACGTCTTCTGGATGGAGAACCTGGGCGCCGAGGTGATTTCGGTGCAGGACGGCCAGCAGACGCTGAAGGACGCGATCAACGCGGCGATGCGCGACTGGGCCACCAATATGGCCGACACCCACTATGTGCTCGGGACCGCCTGCGGCGCGCACCCCTTCCCGGAGATGGTGAGCTGGTTCCAGTCCGTGATCGGGCTCGAGGCGCGCGGGCAGATGCTGCAGGCCGCCGGCAAACTCCCGGACCGCGTCTATGCCTGCGTGGGCGGCGGCTCAAATGCCATCGGGCTCTTCCAGGGCTTCATCGACGATCCTGACGTAGAGCTGGTTGGCTGCGAGGCCGGGGGCCTGGGGCCTGGCATCGGCAAGCACGCTTCCCGGCTTGCCTACACCGATGCCTCGGTGGGCGTCGCGCAGGGCATGAAGACCTACTTCCTGCAGAATGACGAAGGCAACATGAACGAGACCCACTCCATCTCGGCGGGTCTTGACTACATCGGCGTGAACCCGATCCTCGTGCACCTCTGGGAAAAGGGTCGTGTGCGTTTCGAGGCCGCCACCGATGCCGAGGTAGCCGACGCGCTGCGGCTCGTGATGCGCCGCGAAGGCCTGATCCCGGCGCTGGAGAGCACCCACGCCTTTGTGCGCGCGATTCGCGAGGCGCCCTCGATGCGCCGCGACGAGGTGATCCTGATCAACCAGTCGGGGCGCGCGGACAAGGACATATTCACCGTAGCCGAGGCCCTCGGCGATGCCAAGTGGAAGCAGTTCATCAAGGACAAGGCGGCGCTCTATGCAGCTGAATGAGTACATCGCGGAGCGCCTGGCGCACCGCCGTCCCCTGCTGATGACCCACGTGGTCTGCGGCTATCCGAGCTTCGAGGCCAACTGGCGCGAACTCGAGATCATGGCCGAGCACGGCGTGGCCTTTGTCGAGTTGCAGTTCCCGTTCTCCGAACCCTCGGCTGATGGTCCGCTCTTCGTGAAGGCAAACCAGGAATCACTGGCGCGCGGCACCACCGTGACGCAGTGCCTCGAGTTCATGGCCCGCGTCACGGCGGCTTTCCCGTTCCGCGTGCTGATGATGGGTTACTACAACACGGCCTTCAAAATGGGGCACGAGACCTACATCGAACGCCTGGCGCAGGCGGGCGCCTGCGGCTACATACTGCCCGACCTGCCCATCGAGGAGGCCCGTCCGCTGCAGCTGCTGGCGGATGCCAAAGGGCTTTCGCCTATCGTGCTGATGACCCCCACCAGCACGGATGCCCGCCTGGCGGCGCTTGGCGCGGTGGCGCGCGGCTTCGTCTACTGTGTGGCACGTCGTGGCGTCACGGGTGCCAGTACCACGATGGGCGATGAACTGGGCGCCTTCCTGGCGCGCTGCCGGGCCGCAACCTCGCTGCCTCTGGCGGTGGGTTTTGGCGTCAGCACGGCCGAAGACCTGCAGTTCATCGGCGATCACGCCGAGATTGCGATCATCGGTACCGCCGCGCTGCGGGCCTGGGAGCAGGGCGGCGAGACGGCCCTGCAGTCCTTCTTTGGCGGGCTGGGCGTCTGAGGCGCGGCCGATGATCCCCGGCCGGCGCAAGCTTCTGCAGGCCGGCGCTGGCCTTACACTGGTGGCTTGCGGTGGTGGCCTCTGGCAGGCAGCCCACGAAGGTGCCTTCGCCATGGGTGAGGGCCTTGCCTACGCCCCGTGGGATGACTGGCGCTCTGGCCTGAACGAGGGCCCGCTCGCCCTCGTGCGTGCCGCGATTCTTGCGGCGAGTCCGCACAACACGCAGCCCTGGCGTTTTCGGCTCGAGCCAGACCGTATTGAGCTGCACGCCGACAGCTCCCGCAGCCTGGGCCCCCTTGATCCCTTCGGCCGTGAACTGCACCTCGGGCTGGGGTGTGCCCTCGAGAACATGCTGCGCGCGGCTGGCGCGCTGGGTTATGCCGTCTCGCTCGAGCTGCCGATCGCGCGCCTTGACGCCGCTGCGCTGCCTGGCCCCGTGGCCACGCTGCGGCTGGGGCAGGCGACGCCGGTAGATGATCCCTTGGCCGACGTTATCGCCGAGCGCCACACCAACCGCGGCCCCTATGACCCCTCACGTCCCCTGTCGCCTGAAACACTGGCCGCCTTTCCTGCGCTGGTGGCGGATCTGGAGGGCGTGCAGGTCGTGCTCTTTTCCGATCCCGAGCAGCGCGCAGCCTTTGGTGCCGAGACCGTGGCCGCCACGCAGGCCATCGTGGATGACGCGCCCATGATCGCGGCAAGTGATGCCTGGTTTCGGGATAGTCGTGCCATGCTTCAAGAGCGTCGCGATGGCCTCACGCTGGATGCGGTGGGCTTGCCGCCGCTGATCGTGGGTCTGGCAAAGATGCTGCCCGTGACCTCCAGCCGTGTGGCGCATCGGCAGTGGATTACCGCCACGCGTGATGTGCAGGTGCCCACCGCAACCGCATTCGGGCTGGTGGTGGTGGCTGATCTGTATGACCGGGTGTTGTGTCTGCGCGCGGGTCGGGCTTGGCAGCGCATGCAGTTGTGGGCCGCGACCCGGGGGCTCGCCATGCAGCCGCTCAATCAGGCGCTGGAGCGGGTGGATCGCGAGCGTGAGCTCGGTCTTCAGCCCGATACCGCCCGGCGTCTCGCCGGCTTCACCGGGGATCCCGCCCTGCAACCCACATTTGCCTTCCGCGCGGGATATGCGCTGCAGGCGGCCAATCCCAGCCCGCGCCGTCCGGTGGAGTGGGTGCTGCTCTAGCGCTCCTGCTGAAGGGCCAGAGCGCTTCTCGCCGACCCTGTTGGGTCAGCGGAGGCTGTGCTCGGAGCGGGTGCGGCTATTGTCCCTGCGGCAGCATGCAGTTCGCGTAGTAGGTCGTGGTTGCTGGCCAGTCCGAAAACAGCGCCTCGATGCCAACTTCCCGGGCGAGCACATCGATAACCGGGTAGATATCGCCGTCGTTGTGAATGGCGGCGCGAATGCTCGCGTAATAAAACCCCCCGCCCGCCTCGAGTGGGCCGGAACGCTCGGTGGTCCAGGAGACCAGGCGAAGGCCCGCAGCGCGTGCCGCCCTTGCATAGGCCGAGGGCACGATGCGGCCCTGTTCGAGATCCAGCAGCACCGGCATGGGTGGGGCGAGAATCTTCACGCCCGCGGCCACAAGGTCAGCCATCGAAGGCTTCCAGCTCGCGGGGTTGCGCGGATCGAAGGTGGGTTCCTCCTGGGCGCGGGGGTCCAGCCAGGCCGCGCGCACCCCGAAGGCCGGGAATTCGGCCAGCCAGAACCGCAGGTCATCGAGAACATAAGACTGCGGTGTGACCCGCTCGGGTGCGATACCGGCATCGAGGTATTCGCCGATGAGTTGGCGGGCCAGCGCAGGTCGCTCCAGTGCCTGCGGCAATGCAAGGCCGGGATCGGGGCGTTTGAGTTCGGGGATCATGTCGGCCCCCAGGCTGTCGATCAGGCGGATGCTCTCCGCGTGCGTCAGCAGGGTGCCGCGATCGGTGCCGCCGGGCGCGAGGTATGCCTGCAAGGTGCCTGCTGCCGGATCGACCAGATCGTTGCGACCCCTGAGCTGTTTGAACTCGGCAAGGCTCAGATCACTGCTGCAGCAAAGCGCGGCGGCGGGGCGGCCATGGGCGGGATCGGCGGGGCTGAAAGGCTGCCGGCAGCGACCTGCCAGCGGGCCGAGAAGGATGTCGGTGGTGGAGTGCAGGTCGCACTGTGCGTGACGGCAGACCAGCACGCCGTCGCGCGTTGGCGTGGCATCGCACTCGATGCGCCCTGCGCCCTGCAGGCCGGCTGCCGTGTAGGACTCGCGGGTGTGCTCGGGGAAGCCCAGAGGCGCGCCGCGATGCCCGATCGAAAACGGATGCCGCGCCAACGGTGCTCCGGCGCAACCCTGCAAGCGCTCACGCAGCGGCCCTGGTGCCATCTCGCGCACCAGTTGCTGCGGGCGGTTGGCGAGTTCGGGTGGCGCGGCGTTGGCGGCGGGCGGCGCGGCGGCCAGCGTGCAGCCAAGCAGACACGCGGCGAGGCCTGAAAGGGCGCGGAAACTCATGGGGCGGGTACCGGGGGGCGTGCAGGCAGAATAATGTAGCTTAGAGCAGGACGGCCATTTGCCTATACTCCCACCCACAGCTCATTCCTGCCCGGACCTCATTGCATGGCGCGCACGGCCAGACTTGCCGTACCCGGTTATCCGCATCACCTGATCCAGCGTGGCAATAATCGCCAGGCGATTTTCGTGGATCAGCACGATCGCCTGCGCTACCTCGGCATGCTCCGCGAGGTCCTGCGAGAACAGGGGGTGGCGCTGCACGCCTATGTGCTGATGGACAACCACGTACACCTGCTGCTCACGCCGGGGGAGGGTGGGGCGCTGTCGCGGTTGATGCAGCGCCAGGGCACCTGGTATGCGGGCTGGTTCAACCACCGCCACGCCCGCACCGGGGCGCTGTGGGAGGGACGTTTCCGATCCAGTCTGGTCGAGACCGATGGCTATCTGCTCGCCTGCATGCGCTACGTCGAGCGCAACCCTGTGCGGGCCGGCATGGTAGAGATCCCCGAGGACTTCCGCTGGTCCAGCGCCCGTCACCACACCGGGATGGCGGTTGACCCCCTGATCACCGATCACGCTCTGTACTGGGCGCTGGGCAACACTCCCTTCGAGCGCGAGGCCGCTTACCGCCGTTTCCTGATGGAGTCCCTGTCGGAGGACCCAGACCGCATGAACCGCACCCTGATGAGCGGCAGGCCCTTGGGTTCGGCGCTATTCCTCGAGCGGATGTCCGAGTCGGCAGGGCGCTCCCTGCAGCCTGTAAAGCGCGGCCGCCCCTTCAAACCGAAACCTGTCCCTAATTAATGTTGACCCTCTCTCGCCTGACAAATTAAATGGGGTCAGACCCCATTTAATTTTGTTGGCGCGCCGAGCTCGCTCGTTTATCCTGCGCTTTCGATTGGATTTTGTGAGTAGGTCCCCGCCATGGACGCCCTGGAACTCGAGCGCGCCGCCCAGCACGGCCTGTATGACCCCTCCCGCGAGCACGATGCCTGTGGCGTCGGTTTCGTGGCCCACATCAAGGGTACGCGCAATCACGAGATCGTCGGGCTCGGCCTGAAGATCCTCGAGAACCTCGACCACCGCGGTGCCGTGGGCGCCGACAAGCTGATGGGCGATGGGGCCGGGATCCTGATCCAGATCCCCGACGAGCTCTACCGTGCCGAGATGTCACGGCAGGGCGTGGAACTGCCCCCGCCCGGAGAGTACGGGGTAGGGATGGTGTTCCTGCCCAAGGAGCACGCCTCGCGACTCGCCTGTGAGCAGGAACTGGAGCGCGCGGTCAGGGCCGAGGGGCAGGTGATGCTCGGCTGGCGTGATGTACCCACGGATCGCTCGATGCCGATGTCGCCCACCGTGCGCGAGAAAGAGCCCGTTATCCGCCAGGTGTTCATCGGTCGCGGTCCGGATGTGATCGTCCCCGATGCTCTCGAGCGCAAGCTCTACCTGATCCGCAAGACCGCTTCGAGCGCCATCAACGCGCTGCGCCTGAAGCACTCCAAGGAGTATTACGTGCCCAGCATGAGCTGCCGCACCGTGATTTATAAAGGATTGCTGCTAGCCGATCAGGTGGGTGCCTATTTCCTTGATCTGCGCGACACGCGTGCAGTCTCCGCGCTTGCCCTGGTGCACCAGCGCTTCTCCACCAATACCTTCCCCGAGTGGCCCCTGGCACACCCCTACCGCATGGTGGCGCACAACGGTGAGATCAACACGGTCAAGGGCAACTTCAACTGGATGCGCGCCCGCGAGGGCGTGATGCGCTCGCCCGTTCTGGGCGATGACCTCGCCAAGCTCTATCCGATCTCGCTGCCCGGCCAGTCCGACACGGCCACTTTCGACAACGCCCTCGAGCTCCTGACCATGGCGGGATACCCGCTGGCGCACGCGATGATGATGATGATCCCCGAGCCCTGGGAGCAGCACACGCTGATGGACCCGCGTCGCCGCGCGTTCTACGAGTACCACGCGGCGATGCTCGAGCCCTGGGATGGCCCGGCGGCGATCGCCTTCACCGATGGCCGCCAGATCGGGGCCACGCTCGATCGCAATGGCCTGCGTCCTTCGCGCTATCTCGTCACCCGGGACGATCTGGTGGTGATGGCCTCCGAGACGGGCGTTTTGCAGATCGACGAGTCACGCATCGTCAAGAAGTGGCGGCTGCAGCCGGGCAAGATGTTCCTGATCGATCTCGACCAGGGACGTCTGATCCACGACGAGGAATTGAAAAACCAGTTCGCCTCCGCCAAGCCCTATCGTCAGTGGATCGAGAACGTGCGCATCCGGCTCGATGATCTGCCGGTCGGCGAGCCCAAGGGCAACTTTGCCGAAAGCCTTCTCGACCGTCAGCAGGCCTTCGGCTACACGCAGGAGGACATGAAGTTCATTCTCGATCCCATGGCCGCGCTGGGCGAGGAAGGTATCGGCTCGATGGGCAACGACGCGCCGCTCGCGGTGCTGTCCAACCGTAACAAGCCGCTCTACAACTACTTCAAGCAGCTCTTCGCACAGGTCACGAATCCGCCGATCGATCCGATCCGCGAGGAGATCGTGATGTCGCTGGTGAGCTTCATCGGCCCGCGCCCGAACCTGCTGGATATCAACGCCGTCAATCCGCCGATCCGGCTCGAGGTCGCGCAGCCGATTCTCGATTTCACCGACATGCAGCGCCTGCGTGACATCGAGTCCCATACCGGTGGCAAATTCCGCACCCGCGAGCTCGATATCGTCTACCCGCTCGCCTGGGGCAACGAGGGCGTCCAGGCCAAGCTGGCCTCGCTGTGCGCCGCTGCGGTCGACGCTGTGCGGGGCGGCTACAACATCCTGCTGATCACGGACCGCCGCATGGACCGCGAGCATGTGGCGATACCCGCGCTGCTGGCTTTGTCGGCCATTCATGATCATCTGGTGCGCGTGGGACTGCGCACCTCGGCGGGCATCGTGGTCGAGACGGGCTCCGCGCGCGAGGTGCATCACTTTGCGGTGCTCGCGGGCTACGGTGCCGAGGCCATCCACCCATACCTCGCGATGGAGACCCTGCTTGTCCGTGCCGTGGACCGCGCGGCCGGCGATAAGGCCGTGCGCTACTACGTGAAGGCGATCGGCAAGGGACTGGCGAAGATCATGTCCAAGATGGGCATCAGCACCTACATGTCTTACTGCGGTGCGCAGATCTTCGAGGCCATCGGTATCGATGGCACCACCGTGGCGCAGTACTTCCCCGGCACCGCCTCGCAGGTGGGCGGGATCGGCGTCTTCGAGATCGCCGAGGAAGCGATCCGCACGCACCGCGCGGCCTTCAGCGAGGATCCGCTGCTCGAGGGCATGCTGGATACGGGCGGCGAATACGCCTGGCGCAGTCGTGGCGAGGAGCACCTCTGGACGCCCGACTCCATCGCCAAGCTCCAGCACAGCGTGCGTGCCGCACGCTACGACACCTACAAGGAATACGCGCAGATCATCAACGACCAGTCGAAGCGCCACATGACGCTGCGCGGACTCTTCGAGTTCCGCGTCGACCCGTCGAAGGCGATTCCGATCGACGAGGTCGAGTCGGCCGCGGATATCGTGAAACGTTTTGCCACCGGGGCGATGTCGCTCGGCTCCATTTCCACCGAAGCGCATACCAATCTCGCGTTGGCGATGAACCGCATCGGCGGCAAGTCGAACACCGGCGAGGGCGGCGAGGACCCGGCGCGTTATCGACGCGAGATGCGCGGCGAGCGCATCGCCGCCGGCACCCGGCTCTCGGAGCTTCTGGGCGCGGGCGTCATCGCCTCCGACCAAGTGCTCGAAGAGGGCGACTCGCTACGCTCGCGCATCAAGCAGGTCGCCTCGGGGCGCTTTGGCGTCACCGCGGAATACCTTGTGTCCGCGGACCAGATCCAGATCAAGATGGCCCAGGGCGCCAAGCCCGGCGAGGGCGGTCAGCTGCCGGGTCACAAGGTGAGCGAGTACATCGGCTTCCTGCGCTTCTCGGTCCCCGGCGTGGGGCTGATCTCGCCGCCGCCGCACCACGATATCTACTCGATCGAGGACCTGGCCCAGCTGATCCACGATCTGAAAAACGTGAACCCGCGCGCGAGCATCAGCGTGAAGCTGGTTTCGGAAGTCGGCGTGGGCACCATCGCGGCAGGCGTGGCCAAGGCCAAATCCGACCATGTGGTTATCGCCGGCCATGACGGCGGCACCGGCGCCTCGCCGTGGTCCTCGATCAAGCACGCTGGCACGCCGTGGGAACTCGGGCTTGCCGAGACGCAGCAGACGCTGGTGCTGAACCGTCTGCGCGGGCGCATCCGCGTCCAGGCCGACGGCCAGATGAAGACCGGGCGCGATGTGGTGATAGGTGCCTTGCTCGGCGCCGACGAGTTCGGTTTCGCCACTGCACCGCTGGTGGCCAGTGGCTGCATCATGATGCGCAAGTGCCACCTGAACACCTGCCCCGTGGGTGTGGCCACGCAGGACCCGGTGCTGCGCGCGCGATTCGCCGGCAAGCCCGAGCACGTGGTGAATTTCTTCTTCTACGTGGCCGAGGAAGCCCGCCAGATCATGGCGCAGCTCGGCATCCGCCGCTTCGACGATCTGGTCGGGCGTTCCGACCTGCTCGACACCCGCAAGGGCATCGAACACTGGAAGGCGAGCGGTCTGGATTTCAGCCGCGTGTTCTACCGCCCGGATGTACCCGCGGAAGTGCCGCGTCGCCAGATCGATACGCAGGATCACGGCCTCGACAAGGCGCTCGACAATTTCCTGATCGAGCGCTGCCAGCCTGCGATCCTGCGCGGCGAGCGCGTGCAGATCCTGCATCAGACACGCAACGTAAACCGCACGGTGGGTGCGATGCTCTCGGGCGAGTTGATGCGCCACCGGCCTGAAGGTTTGCCTGACCAGAGCATCTTCATCCAGCTGGAGGGCACGGGCGGACAGAGCTTTGGCGCGTTCCTCGCCTCCGGCATCACGCTCTACCTGATCGGGGACGCCAACGACTACACGGGCAAGGGGCTCTCGGGCGGCAGGCTGGTCGTGCGCCCGAGCATCGATTTCCGCGGTGACTCGACGGAGAACATCATCGTCGGCAATACCGTGCTCTACGGCGCGACCAGCGGCGAGGCGTTTTTCCGCGGCGTGGCAGGCGAGCGCTTCGCGGTTCGGCTATCGGGTGCCACCACGGTCGTTGAGGGCACCGGTGACCACGGCTGCGAGTACATGACCGGTGGCACGGTGGTGGTTCTTGGCGCTACCGGCCGCAACTTCGCCGCGGGCATGTCAGGCGGTGTTGCCTACGTCTACGACGAGGACGGCAGTTTCGCCAGCCGCTGCAACACAGCGATGGTCTCGCTTGAGCCCGTGCTCGAAGCCGAGGCGCAGGAGGCCATCGTGGAGCGGGCGGTGTGGCACAAGGGCCAGCGCGACGAGGATCTGTTGCGCTCGTTGCTCGAGCAGCATCACCGCTGGACCGGTTCGCTGCGCGCGCGTGAACTGCTGGACAACTGGACCGAATCGCGCGAGATGTTCGTCAAGGTATTCCCCAACGAATACCGCCGCGCACTGGCGGAATTGAATGCCGCAGCCGTGCAGCGCAAGCAGGTGGCCAGCGCCTGAGCGCCTGCCGCCGGACTGCCGGCTGAAGGAGGCCCGCGCCATGGCGGCGGGTTGCAAGCGGTCGCGGTCACGGGCCGCTCACACAGAACGCAGATATCGCGAGGGTGAAGAGACATGGGCAAGGTAACGGGTTTTCTGGAGTTCGGGCGCGTCAACGAGCACTACGAGCCGGTGCCGGAGCGGGTGCGCAATTACAAGGAGTTCGTGATCACGCTGGAGGATGTGGAGGCCAAGCAGCAGGGCGCCCGCTGCATGGACTGCGGCACGCCTTTTTGCAACAGCGGCTGCCCGGTCAACAACGTGATCCCGGATTTCAACGACCTCGTCTACCGCGGTGATTACCGCAATGCCATCGCGGTACTGCACTCCACCAACAATTTCCCCGAAGTCACGGGGCGTATCTGTCCGGCCCCCTGCGAGGCGGCTTGCACGCTCAACTGGAACGATACGGCGGTCGGCATCAAGTCGATCGAGCGCAAGATCATCGACGAGGCCTGGGAGCAGGGCTGGGTGCAGCCGCAGCCGCCGTTGCACAAGACGGGCAAGCGCGTGGCGGTGGTGGGGTCGGGCCCGGCTGGGCTCGCGGCCGCGCAGCAACTCGCGCGGGCGGGGCACGATGTCACGGTGTTCGAGAAGAACGACCGCATCGGCGGACTCATGCGCTACGGCATTCCCGACTTCAAGCTCGAGAAGATGCATATCGACCGGCGCGTCGCGCAGATGGAGGCAGAAGGCGTGGTCTTCCGCAGCGGCGTGTTGGTCGGGGGCATGCCCGATGGCACAAAGGTGGCGAATCTCTCGACCGAGACCGTCTCCGCAGCATCGCTGCTCGAGGGTTTTGACGCGGTGCTGCTCGCCGGTGGAGCCGAGCAGCCGCGCGATCTGCCTGCCCCGGGGCGCGAGCTTGCGGGCGTGCATTTTGCGATGGAGTTCCTGGCGCAGCAGAACCGCACCGTAGCCGGCGATACCGTCGGCGGCCAGATTTCCGCCGCCGGCAAGCACGTGATCGTGATCGGCGGCGGTGATACCGGCTCGGACTGCGTGGGCACCTCCAATCGTCACGGTGCGCTTAGCGTCACCCAATTCGAGGTGATGCCCATGCCGCCGGAGCACGAGGACAAAGCCCTCACCTGGCCGTACTGGCCCTACAAGCTCCGTACCTCCAGCAGCCACCAGGAAGGCTGCGAGCGGGTTTTTGCTGTTTCCACCAAGGAGTTTGTCGGCGCAGACGGCCGGGTGAACGGTATCCGTACGGCGAATGTCGAGATGAAGGACGGCAAGTTCGTCGAGGTGCCCGGCTCCGAGCACACACTCCCCGCAGACCTGGTGTTGTTTGCGATGGGCTTCGTAAGCCCCGTGCAGACCATCCTGCAGGCCTTCGGCGTCAAGGCTGATCCGCGCGCCAACGCGGCGGCTGCCACCGAGGGCAGCGCTGCCTACCGCACCAGTGTCGACAAGGTTTTTGCGGCCGGTGATATGCGCCGCGGTCAATCCCTGGTGGTCTGGGCCATCCGCGAGGGTCGCCAAGCCGCCCAGGCCGTGGACGAATACCTGATGGGGGCGAGTATTTTGCCGCGATGACGCGCGGCTCCGCGCCCGCAGGGTCTATGCTGTAGCGCAGAGTCGACACTACGTGGCGCGTCTCGCTCCCGTACACCTCGGAGGCATTGCCGGCTCAAGCACAAAGGAGCCTGAGCATGTCGCAGCTGATTGCCATTCCCCGCGAGACCGCCCCCGACGAGAAGCGCGTGGCGACGGTACCCGAGACCGTGGCCAAGCTCCTCGGCCTCGGCTTTCGCGTCGCGGTGCAGTCGGGCGCCGGTGAACTGGCGAGCTTCAGCGACGAGAGCTACCGCGCCGCCGGGGCAGAGATCATGCCCGACGCCGCCTCCCTCTGGTCTGCAGCCGATATCGTGTTCAAGGTGCGTGCCCCCTCGGACGCGGAAGTCGAACTGCTTCCCGAGGGCGCCACGCTGGTGAGTTTTTTTTTGGCCGGCGCAGAATCCCGCCCTCCTCGAGCGTCTGGCGGCGCGCCGCGCCACGGTTCTCGCCATGGACTGCGTGCCCCGTATCTCCCGTGCCCAGAAGCTCGATGCCCTGTCGTCGATGGCCAACATCGCCGGTTACCGCGCAGTGATCGAGGCGGCCCACCGTTTCGGCCGTTTCTTTACCGGGCAGGTGACGGCCGCTGGAAAGGTGCCACCGGCAAAGGTTTTCGTGATCGGTGCCGGGGTGGCGGGCCTTGCTGCCATCGGTGCTGCCGTGGGGCTCGGCGCGACCGTGCGCGCCAGCGACACGCGGCCCGAGGTCGCCGACCAGGTGAAGTCCATGGGCGCCGAGTTTGTGGGTGTCGACTTCCGCGAGGACGGCAGCGGCTCGGGCGGCTACGCGAAAGAAATGAGCGAGGCGTATCGCACGGCCCAGAGCGACACCTTTGCCCGGCAAGCGAAGGACGCTGACATCATCGTCACCACGGCGCTGATTCCGGGCAAGCCCGCGCCGCTGCTCATTACTGCTGACATGGTGCGCTCGATGCGCGCCGGCAGCGTGATCGTTGATTTGGCGGCCGAGCAGGGCGGTAACTGCGAGCTCACCGTGCCGGGGGAGGTGGTCTCGCGGCATGGCGTCACGATCATCGGCTACCGCGATCTCCCGAGCCGACTGTCCCGTCAGGCGAGCACGCTCTACGCCACCAACCTCTTCAGGCTTGCCGAGGAGCTCTGCCGCGCCAAGGACGGCATCGCGCTTGTCGACATGAGCGACGAGGTCATCCGCGGCACCACAGTGGTCCGGGAGGGCCGCATCACCTGGCCACCGCCGCCGCGGCTTGTACCACCGCCATCCGCGTCCGCAGCCCCCGCGGTTGCGGCGGCTGCACGACGAGCCCCCCATGTGCCGGGCGGCAGCGCTGCATCCACCAGTGTGGCGGGGTTGTTTTTCCTCGGAGCCCTGCTCTTCGGGCTGATCGGCACCTATGCGCCGCCGGTGTTTCTGGGGCACTTCACCGTCTTCGTGCTGGCCTGCTTCGTCGGCTACATGGTCGTGTGGAACGTGAAGCCCGCGCTGCATACGCCGCTGATGAGCGTCACCAACGCGATCAGCAGCATCATCGCCATCGGCGCCATGCTGCAGGTAGCGCCGCCGCTGGAAGCCACACCGGACCGTCCTGACGCGCTGATCCTCGGCCTTGCAACCACCGCCGTCCTGCTTGCCTCGGTCAACATGTTCGGCGGTTATGCCGTGACCCAGCGCATGCTCGACATGTTCCGCAAATAGGGGGCGTCATGCAGCAAACACTCGCGGCGACGTCCTATCTGGGTGCGGCGATCTTTTTTGTGCTGAGTCTCGGCGGGCTCTCTCACCCCGAGACCGCCGGGCGCGGCAATTTCTACGGCATCATCGGCATGACGATCGCCGTCTTCGCCACGCTGCTCGGGCCGGTGGTCACCCAGGCGGGCATGCCGTGGATAGTGGGTGCCATGCTGGTCGGCGGTGGTGCGGGCATCGTCGCCGCACGCATGATCCGCATGACCCAGATGCCCGAGCTGGTGGCGCTGATGCACAGCCTGGTCGGGCTCTCCGCGGTGCTGGTGGGTTATGCCAACAGTGTTGACCCTGCGATCTTTGGCGATCTGAGCGGTGCCGAGCGGACACTGCACGGTATCGAGGCCTACATAGGCATCCTGATCGGTGCTGTCACCTTCTCGGGATCCGTGGTTGCTTTTGGCAAGCTGTCCGGGCGCTTCAGCGGCAAGCCCGTGTTGTTGGCCGGCCGGCACTGGTTGAATCTGGCCGCATTGGCTGCGGTGATCGTGCTCGGCGTGCTCTTCACGCAAGCGGACTCTGCGGCTGGCGGGCTGTTGCCGCTGGTGTTGATGACGCTGATCGCGCTCGCCTTCGGGGTGCACATGGTGATGGCCATCGGCGGCGCTGATATGCCGGTGGTGGTGTCGATGCTGAACAGCTACTCGGGCTGGGCCGCAGCGGCGATGGGTTTCATGCTTCTCAATGATCTCCTCATCATCACAGGGGCCCTGGTGGGTTCGAGCGGGGCGATTCTGTCGTACATCATGTGTCGCGCCATGAACCGCCGCTTCCTGTCGGTGATCGCGGGCGGATTCGGCACCGACGGCGGCACCCCTACGGCGATCGACGGCAGTCAGCCGGCCGGCGAGGTCGTGGCCATCACCGCCGCCGAGACCGCCGAGCTGCTGCGTTCCGCAAAGAGCGTGATCATCGTGCCTGGCTACGGCATGGCCGTGGCGCAGGCGCAGCACCGCGTATCCGAAATCACCGCATTCCTGCGCGAACGCGGTGTACAGGTGCGGTTTGGCATCCACCCGGTGGCGGGGCGTATGCCCGGCCACATGAACGTGCTGCTGGC
>CAJADV010000321.1 GCA_903938575.1 uncultured Gammaproteobacteria bacterium | reverse complement strand
TCGCGCAGCAGCTCCTCTTCCAGGCTGTAGAGGGAGGCATCGTCCTGCAACTGCGCGGTGACCAGGCGGTCGATCGCGTCACTGGAAAGTCCCGGAGGGATGCGCGAGCGCGTGAGCACGGGCAATCCCAGCACCGACGGCGGCCAGTCGCACTCGTGCGAAACGCCCACCAGATCGTCGCGCAAGCCGAGCCCGCAGACGAGCTCGGTTGCACTGGGAAGCAAGGTGACGATCTTCATTGAAGCCTGTAGCGCATCCCTAGGTAGCCCCCGATGCCGGGCGCACCATACCCGAAAACTTCCTCGTAATCCTCGTCGAGGAGATTCTCCCCGCGGGCATAGAGCTCCACCGTATCGCCAAGGCTCCAGGTCGCATTCAGGTTGAGGAGCGTGTAGTCGTCCATCTTCACGATCTGCGAAGGCTCCGGATACGGCGGGAAGTATTGGTCGTCCTGCGTGCCGTTGTACTGGGCATTCAGGTTCAGCTGCAGGTCCGGGCGTGCCTGCCAGGCAAGCGTGACACTGCCGATATGCGGCGCGCGACGCAGCTCATCGACGTTATTGCCCGCGTAGTCCGGCGCGGTCGAATCGATATAGGTATAGCTGCCTGCCAGCGACAGCGTGTCCGAGATTGCAGCACGCGCCGCGATCTCCACGCCTTCGCGACGGCTGTCACCGTTCTTGTTGGCCGCGGTGAAATTGAAAGTGGAGGGATCGAAGACGAAACCGTCGATCTCGTCGGTGAGATCGGCGCGGAAAAGCGTCAACGATGCATTCAACTTGCCGTCCTGCCAGGACTGCTCCACGCCCACTTCGCGACTCTCTGACTCCTCGGGCTGCAGATCGGGGTTGCCCTGGAAGTTCGTGTAGTACCCGAAGCGCTCACTGAAAGTCGGGTTCTTCACCGCCGTGCCCCAAGCGGCACGCAGGCGCGTCCCGGTCGAGGCGATGGTGTAGACCGCCTCAAGGCGCCAGGCATCGGAGCCGTCGAACTCGGAATTGTCGTCGTGGCGCGCGCTCGCGGCGAGCGTCAGTGCATCCGCGAAGGTGCCCCGGTACTCGATCCCGGCGCTGTCGGTGTTCCGCGCGCGGTCCTGGTTGGGATCCCCCCAGGGTTGGGCCAGCCCACGCTGACTGAAATCCTCTTCCTCGCGCTCGAGCAGCATCGAAATCTGCTGCGTACCCGCGGCCCACTGCACCGAGCCGAGATAGCGGTACTGGTCCTTGGTGGTGCTGGTAGAGCTGGAAATCGAACCGTACTCGACGTTGTCGTTGTCCCAACCCGTGTAGGCGTACTCGATACGGTGCTGCAGCAGGCCGTCGAGCATCGAGTAATCGGCGAACAGGCGTGCCGTATCACCGCGGAAATTGGAGTAGACGTCGGCATCCTCGGGCAGGCCCGTGAGGTACGAGGTGTTGTCGAAATCACTGCGGCCGTCGCTGCGTCGCGCCGTGACACCGACGCGGAGATCCGGCGTGGCCGACCATCCGCCCTTCAGCGTGTAGGTTTCGTTGCGATAACCCTCTTTTTCCGAACCCTCGCGGGAGATGTTGCTACCTTCGGAATCGATCACGGCAGCGCTGACGCGCAGATCCGTCTTCTCGCCGCGATGGCCGGCGCCAACACCGGCCTGATAGGTACCGAAACTGCCGCCCTCGGCATAAGCATCAGCGGACATCGGCGCGGTGGCCCCGCGCGTTATCACGTTGATCACACCCGAAACCGCATCGCTGCCAACCAGCGCGCTCTGCGGTCCGCGCAGGACCTCGATGCGCTCGACAGAGTCGGCGCTGAGCGTTGCCCAGTTGAACTCGTCACCCTGCGAGGGATCGTTCGCCTCGACGCCGTCGATCAGCACGAGCAGGTGATTGCCCTCGGCCCCGCGCACACGCACCTGCGTCGAGGAGCCCAGCGCGCCATTGCGGCTGACGGCGAAACCGGGCACGTCACGCAGCAGGTCGCTCACCAGCACGGGCGCCCGGGAGTGGATCTGATCGGCGGTTATGACCGTGGAAGAACTGGCAGACCGCGCGATCGGCACCGGCAGGTGCGAGGCAGTAACAATAACTTCCTCGTCGTAGCCGCCGGCGGCAAGCACCTGGCCAGACGCGAGACTTGCCAAGCCAATGGCCCGTGCCAGAGAAGTGACTTTGGTTTTCATGGAGATCCTCATCCTGGACTGCGTGGTACAGGAAATGAGGCAGAGGGAGGAGAGTGGTCAAGGACGGCGGAAGCCGGCGCGGACAACCACCGACAAAGCCCGCCGCTTCATCACTGCAGTAAACGCGTCAGGCCGGTGTCGGGCTCCAGCCAGATGGCTGATACCGTTGCGGGGGCAGCGTTGGCATGATCCGTATCTCGCCTTGATGGCCTACGGATGCACCAAACTTCCCGTTTACCCCGTTCCAATCTCCCCGGCAAAGGGCGATGAGCGGGCACCTGTCGCAGCGGCATAGTGGGCGTGGGGTGATCAGCGTGTCAACACAAGTGCCACTACGGAAGTTTTTCGCGAACCCGCGGAGCAACGCGACAGCGCCCCTGCCCTTCCCGACACCAACCCGGAGCGCGCGGGCGCGCAATTGACACTCAGGACTCCCCGCAGATACCTTGCGGCCTCGCCGCGAAAAGCCTGCGGTTATCGTCCCGGACGATGACCTCCAAGCCCGGCAGGGCAGCGCAAAAAGCATCAGAGGGACATATGGGACACAGGCTGACCAAGATCTACACACGCACCGGCGACGACGGCACAACCGGGCTCTCCGACGGCAGCCGGGTTGGCAAGGACAGCGCCCGCGTCCGCGCCATGGGCTCCATCGACGAGACCAATTCGGTCATCGGCATGATGTTGGCGGAATTGGCGCCTGAAGATCCGGTGGCGGGAATGTACATCCGCATCCAGCACGATCTCTTCGACCTGGGCGGCGAGTTGTCGATACCGGGAGCGGCACTGGTCGCGGCAAGCCGCGTGGAGTGGCTGGAACAATCCACCGATGAGCTGAACGAGGATCTGCCACCCCTCAAGAACTTTGTCCTGCCAGGCGGTAACCGCGCGGCGGCCGTGTGTCACCTGGCGCGCACGGTGTGCCGTCGGGCAGAACGCGATCTCGTCACACTCGGTATCGACGAGACGCTGAACGCCCCCGGCCTGCAATATCTCAACCGTCTTTCAGACCTGCTGTTCGTGACCGCCCGCGTACTGGCGCGTCGTAACGGCGGCCAGGAAGTGCTCTGGCAGCAACAGCTGCGGACCTGAACGGAGCCCTCAGCCGATCATCGTCAACAGGGCGATGATCACCAGCCAGACCACCAGAGCGCGTCGGTGCAACACCTCAACGCCGTCCAGCTCGGCGGCACCGCGCGCGATCAACACCTGGGGGCTCTCATCGGCAGCAGGCGGCTGCAGGTCCAGCGCCGCGCTGCCGCAAGACTCCAGAACATCGACCGCCTCAAGGCGGGTGTTGTCCAGCACCTCGCGCCAACGGCGCAGGCAGGCGTCGAAATCCCCCACCAGCGCAAAGCTGAGCGCGAGTAGCCGCGCCGGCACCCACTCGATCCAGTGGCGTAGCGCTAACCGTCCGCCGACGGCATCAGGTGTGCCCACAAGGGCTTTTTGCTCCTCGAGCAGCACCAGTCGGTAAGCAAGGGCGGCGGCCGGGCCGCCAAGGCTGAACCAGAAAATCACGGCGAAAAGCCGCTCGAACGAGCGGTAATAGAGCCTGCCGCGCGCCAGCGTGTGCAAGGCGGCGGGATCCTCCACACCGGACTCACAGCCACTGGCAGCCATCACTTCTTGCTGCACGAGCTCGTGGGCGGCCTGAAAATCGCCTCGACTCCAACGCTCGAGGTACTCGACTACCGCCGCGCCCAGGTTTCCCCGGCCAAGGGAAAACAGCAGTACCACCACCAACAGCGCAAACTGCAGCAACCCGTGGAGCCCATGCCCGGCCCACAGGTACACGCACTGCACGGTAACGGCCGGCAACAGGATGCTGCCGATTTGCCGCCCGGACCCGGACAGCCGCGCGGCCAGCACACCCTGCAGCTTATGGAACCAGTCATCCTGCTGCACGGGCGCGCCACCGCCGCGGACCACGTAGATCCCAAGCGCCACCAGCAAGGCAAAGAGTTCCACCGCAAATCCTCCGCAGATGGGGCCGGTGCCGTGCTCAGCGCAGCGCTTTCCGGTACCTCGTCCAGTCAAACGATGGGCCCGGATCGGTCTTGCGGCCGGGCGCGATATCCGCGTGCCCTACGATACGCCCTATCGAAATCCCGCGGAACTCCCGCATCAGGCAGCGCGAGACCGCCGACAGCGAGCGGTATTGGGCATCGGTGTAGGGAACGTCATCGGTACCCTCGAGTTCTATTCCGATGCTGAAATCGTTGCAGTTCGAGCGCGTGCCGAAGGTCGATGCGCCGGCATGCCCGGCGCGCGACTGGAAAGGCACAAACTGCGTCACTGCCCCGTTCCGGTCAATCAGCAGATGCGCTGAAACTTCGAGCCCCCGCAGACGCTCGAACCACGGGTGCGCGCTGCAATCGAGGCTGTTGCAGAAGAGCCGCTCGACATGGTCGCCACCAAATTCGCCGGGCGGCAGGCTGATGTTGTGGATGACCAGCAGATCGATGCTGCAGCCGGAGGGGCGTTCGTTGCAGTTGGGAGACACAACCCTGCGCACATGGCGGAGCCAGCCATCATCGATGCGAAAGCCGGCGCGCCTGTTGGGCAAAAGGGCCTCCCGGACGCTGTCAGCGCCGGCCAGGCGGGGCACCGCCAGAAGCAGCCTTGAGGATCACGGCCTCGCCGTTCTCGATCATGGAGGCAAGATCATTGCGGCTCCATTCTCCGGCCTTGGCGCCCTCGACATCGGCAAAGACGAACAACCCCGAGCGTGGAATGCGGGTGAGCAACTGCAGCCGGCGGCGCGGCGCGCCGGATGGGCGCAGCTCGAGCCACTGCCCGGGGGCCAGTTTGTCGACCAACTGCAGGAATTCCGCTGAGGCTGGCGGACGGATGGTGACTCGAGGTGCTGGAGCGGCGGGTGCAGTTTCTGCAACAACCGCTTGGGCTGCGGAATCGGTGCCGGACGAGAGCTCACTGCCGCCGCCATGCACCGCAAGATAGCGGCGCAGATCATGCAAAGCAGCCACAAAAACGGCGGGGTCCTTTTCGTAATCACCCAATACCCGCATCACGAGTACCTGAACGAGCCGCGGAAAATCGTCGGTGGCAGCGTCGGCGATCGCTGCCCTGTTTGCTGCCGCTGCATTGATCTCCGCAAACAACAGCCGAGCCGGGTGTGCAGGGGTGGTCAGAAGATCGCTCTCGAGCAGAGATGCCCTGAGCAGCGGCACCTGGAGCAATCGGCTGATACGCCGCACGGCAGCCGGCACACGGGCATCACGCAGCGCGTGGTCGAACAGCGCCCTGATCAGCCCGATGGTCTCCATGACCTCCGCGGGCAGCGACATCGGGCGGTTGAACCCGGAGTCGGCCAGGGCATCGTTTATCAGTTCGGGGATTTGGAGCGCTTGCACACTGCCTTTGGCAGTGGCCGAAAAAAAAGACTTGGCGGGATCGAGAAAACTTTCCTGCACATAAAGCAGGGCCTCATCGAGCTGGTTCCGCGGCATGGCCATCGCCTTGCCGGGCGGCGCGAGCAGAGGCGTTCGGGACAAATCCCAGCCCGCATCCTGCGCATCAGGCACCCGCTCCTCCGGCTGAGCCGCCGGCGGGGTCAAGGGGATGTCCTCTGCGATCCCGGACCGCAGAGCCGCCTCGGATGCTTCGGCGGGGAACAATCCGATACAGTCCTGATAAAACGGTCCCAGCTCGTCGATGACGAACCGGGAAAAAAGCCTGGAAAAGGCACCCATCGCACCGGGCTCCACGCCCGCCAGGGCGCAGCTCTCCATGAACGCCCGCGCCAGTCGCTCGGGTCCTACCGGCAGTGCATCCAGGTCGACCCGCCGGCTGCCCGTCAGCCTTGCAAGCTGCCGTCCAATCGTGAGGAGTGCCTCACGGTGCTGGTGCGAGGCGCGACTGGCGATATTGTCGATGGAAATCTGCTGCTCGAGCAGGGAATTGTCGACCACGCCCAGCGATTCAAGCCGCAGCGTTCCGGGTGCCGGCCCAGGGGGAACAACAGGGGAGGTTGCGGCCGGAGCGGCAGGCTGACCCAGCCCATCGAAACCGGCGAGTACCGCCGCGATGAAATTGTCCTGCAGTGGGCGACCCTTGAG
>CAJADV010000320.1 GCA_903938575.1 uncultured Gammaproteobacteria bacterium | reverse complement strand
TGCCGCGCCGGGTCCTGGCGAAGCACTGCCTCGAGCCGCGCCTCAGCGTCGGGAACCATGGTGCGGAACTTCACGAGTTTGAAGGTCCTGCCATTGCGCCCTACCCTCGACTGGCGGAATAGAATCGGCTGACCCGAGGTAGACACACACAGCGCAACCGCGAACATGACCGGCGAGAGCAGCAAAAGCATGATGCCCGCACAGGTGATGTCTACTACACGCTTCACCCCGAGCCAGCGGGACCCGACGCGGGGTTCCAGCGCAGGGAGCGCTCGCGCGTCGCCACCCTCGGACGCGACCAGCACCAGATGCGCCCCCGTGGACCCGCGCACGGAACGCATCGCCTCGACGCCCCGGCGCTGGAGCCCGCTTGTGTCGACAAGCCCAAGCAGCCTGTCACGCATCCTCGCGCGCAGGCCAAGGCGGGGCTCTGCAACGCCGTCATCGGGGCGAGCCTGCCGCTCCGCCACAGCCGTGCTGCGGGGGACCATCATTGCCATCTCGTCTGCCATGCAAACCTCGAACGTCACGCAGCCTGTTGTTCAGCGATCCCGTCGGCCAAAACGGGGTCGCCTCGGGACAGGGGAAACTTTGCAGGGCAAGTGCGTCAGTTAGGTGACGGCGATATGACATCTTGAGAAGTGTGATCGGGGGCACACAAAACAGCCTGGGGCTGATTGACACCCCCGCCGGGGCATCGAGGCGGCGTGCCCCGGGCGGGCCGGGGCGAGGTGCGATCGAAACGGGAAATCAGTGGGGCGCCAGGCCCTCCACCTGCCGCAGCACCTGGTACCGGCGCTCGGCAAAGCGCCACTCGCCGCCCTCGCGGATGTAGCGGTCCTCGTAGCAGCCACAGACGCTGACGGGCGTGCCGTCGGTGCGCACCAGGGTCTCGGTGAGGTACCAACGTCCACGGGCGTGGGGGGCGTTGATCTCCAGCGTGCCGGAGCCGAGCATCATGAATACAAAAGAGAACAGGCCCCGCGCGCCTGCATACATGGCGAGTACCTGCTCGCGCCCTTCAGCGCAGTTGCCGAGTACTTCCCAGCGGGCTTGCTCCGCCCAGGTGGCGGCCCAGGCGGGTGTGTCGTCGCGATTCACGGCGTCGATATACCGCGCCGCAAGATCGCGGATGGCGAAGTCGTCTTCCGTCAGGGGCACAGCTCAGGTTCCTGCGAGCACCCCACGCCGGGGCGCGCCAAGCATACACGTCGCGTGTCGTATTGCCCCGCACCGGCAGAGGATGACAAACGCAGAGCGCGGTCTGCGGCGCCCTCAGCGCCCAAGGTCTCTCGCGAGCCGGAAGCCATAAGAGTCATAGGGCGTCGAGGGTTCTTCAGCCGCGCGGCTCGCCGAGCGCATGGCAAACTCGAGGTCGAACCACGAGCCGCCGCGCAGTACGCGCCTCTTCGAGGCACACTGTTCCCGCGATGTACCGTCGACGGGAGCACCCCTGTAGTCCGGCTCGAAACAGTCCTGGACCCACTCCATGGCATTGCCGTGTACGTCATGGAGTCCAAAGGCGTTGGCCGCGAAGGAGCCCACCGGTTCGGTGGCGCCTTTGCCGGTGAGTGCACCTCCCCAGGTAGCCCTGGTTTCCTCGCTGACTCCGAGCTTGTCCCCCCAGGTGAACCGGGTGACGCTGCCCGCTCGCGCGGCGTACTCCCATTCGGCTTCGGACGGAAGCCGATAGTGTTTGCCGGTCTGCGCGGACAGCCACTGCGCGAAGGCCGTCGCATCGTCCCAGCTCACGTTGATCACCGGGCGAGTGCCCCGACCCCAGCCCATGTCATCGGGCTTCTCCCGTCCGGTGGCCTGCGCAAAAGCATCGTACTGCTCGAAGGTGATCTCGTACTTCCCGATCGCGAAACCGCGGGCAATGGACACGGGATGCACAGGTTGCTCATCGGGGCGCTCGGTGGATCCCATGCTGAACTGGCCACAGGGGACGGCAATCATCTCCGGGCCCTTGGTGCCGGCGGGTAGCGTGTCGGCGAAGCTCGCCCCGGCAGCGTGCTCGGCGTTCTGCTGTTCGCAGCTTCCGACTTGAGCCGTTTCCCCGGATCGGGATTCCGGCGGCTTGGCGCAGCCGGCGGCCAGCATGACGGACGCAACCAGGAGGATGGAAAGGCTTTGGCGCCGCATAGGTACCTCGGAAACTGTGTGGCTGACATTCGATCGAGCACAGTAAAAGGCTTTCATGACAGTAATTCGGGCGCGTGCACGAATGCAGTGGAGCAAGTGAGCAGCAGCCATCAGCCTGCGTCGCGATACCTGCCCAGCAGTTGCTTCACACGCTGCACATAGGCCTGTGTCTCAGCGATCGGCGGCACGCCGCCATAGCGATCCACAGCCCCGGGGCCCGCGTTGTAGGCGGCGGTAGCGAGCGTGACGTCGCCCTTGAACTCGGCAAGCAGCATCGCCAGGTACTTAACACCGCCCTCGATGTTCTGCTGCACCGCCCAGGGGTCGCGCACGCCCATATCGCTCGCGGTGCCGGGCATCAGCTGCATGAGACCCATAGCACCCTTGCGCGAACGCGCCCGCGGGTTGAAGCCGGACTCGGCGTGTATCACTGCCCGGACCAGCGCAGGGTCGACGCCGTTTTCGCGGGCGGCATCCTCGATAGCACCGCTGTATTCGGCGGTAAACAGGCGCGTGCTGCTCCAGTCGATCCGTGAGTGCGGATCGCAGGCGTAGCAGGCGAACTCCATCACCTCGTAGCGCTGCTCGGGCGGGACCTTGTCGGTGAACACAGAAACGCCATCGGGCTGACGGTAGGTGTAGACGCGGTAGGTGCGCACGCCCGTGCCGTCGCTGAAGCTGCCGGCCTTGTCCTCAGGTGCGGCCGCCGCGCAAAACCCGGTCACCGCCAGCAGCACGGGCAGCAAGGGCAGCCGCAGGAGTCCGGACGCGATGGCATAGCTCATGGCACGAGAACAACCGTTTGCAGAGCAGTAGAACCAGCCCGGAGCGTAGCGCAGACAGACGCAGCCGTCGCCACGGCATTCGCGGTATCGGGACCTGGTCCGCGCACGGCTCTCACCAGCTGCCGTAGGGGTGCCGGGAGAGGCTGCTGTTGGAATAACGCGGATCCATGGAGACCTCCTCGCCCAGCCAGCCGGGCCGCTCGAAGCTCTCATCGGCGGCGTCGAGCTCGATCTCGGCGAGCACCAGGCCTGCATTGGCGCCCTCGAAGACATCGACTTCCCAGACATGCCCGCCGTGCGGCACGCGGAAGCGCGTCTTGGCAATCACGCCCTCGGCGCAGAGCTCGCGCAGGCAGATCTCGGCATCGGCCACGGGAATCGGGTACTCGAGCTCGCGCCGCGTGATGCCTTGGGTGGCGCCCTTCAGCGTGAGCCAGGCGCGGGAACCGGCGATCCGCACCCGCACCGTGGCCCGGTCCGTGGACGCGATATAAGCCTGCACCAGGCGCTCCCCGGAGAGCTCGCGCAGGAACGCTGCATCGGGGACGAGGAATTTGCGCTCGATCTCGACGTTCATGCGGCACCCGGAGCGCGCACAGGGCCAATCGGCACCGCATCGAAACCGAAGGACTCGGCGGCATCGCGCAGGCGCCGCACCACGGCATGCTCCAGCACGGCGCCGGCATTGAGCAGCACCTGACCGCGCTCGGACAGCAGATCGGCGCCGAGGATCATCTCCGGGTGCAGATCCTTCACCGGCACCATGATGGCCCCGTCGACCGCGCGGGCGAAGCAGGCCGGCAGGGCGTTGTGCGCCATTGACGCGGCGGCAGCCTCCTGTGGCGTGACGGTAGCCGACGGAGGCTCGATGGCCACCTCCTGGTAGTCGTTCGCCTGAGCGAACACCCGCTGTCGCTTAAGGGCCCCCCGCACCGAATCCGCGACCTTGCGGGCATTGAGCGGCAACAGCAGGCAGCCATCGGCGTCGAGCCCCAGCGCGGCCCTGACCAGCCAGCGCTCGGCGGCCTCGGCAAGGAGCACGAAGGGCACATCCATGGGAAAGCCCGTGCGGCCGGTGCGGATTTGCTTCAGCAGCGTGAGACCGTCGCCCTGCGGCAGGTTGTAATCGCACACCAGCAGATCGAGCCCCGCCACGGGACGCGCGATCGCGTCCTCCAGGCTCGAGCGCGTCTGCACGAGCGCACCGGTGTTGGCGAGAAAATCGGCAACCACACGTCGCAGGAAGGCGTTGTGGCTGACCACCATGAACAGCCGCTGCTCGTCCCCATGACCGTCTTTCTGCGCCAGTTCCCGGGGCACGCCGAGGCGTTCCCACCAGGTCATGGAGTGCATCGACCCTGTACTCCCGTTATCCATCGCAGGCCCGCTGTCCCGCGGGCGCCGCATCGCTCAGGTTGTTTCGAAATCCGCCAGCAACGGCGCCCGCAGTTCACGGCGGAAGTGCGCGTACTGGAACGGATAAACCACGGCCTCGCCGTTGCCGTCCAGGTACCAGCTGTTGCAACCGCCGGCCCAGACCGTGTTGCGGATCTGGCGGCGCATGTCTTCTTTCAGCGCGAGCGCAACGTCCTCGCGCGGATTCATCGAGCGCAGCACACCGCGGCCGATCAGTTCGATGCATTGCAGCACGTAATTGGCCTGCACCTCGGAGTTCTCGATGATCGACATATTGCCGATCGGGCTATAGGGCCCGAACAGCACAAAGTAATTGGGGAAACCCGGCACCCCCACGGTACGGTACATCAAGGGGCTGCCCGCCATGCGCTCGGCGAGCCGCCGCCCGCCCGCGCCGATCACCTCGAAATCAAGCTTGTAGGGTGCGAAACCGGTGGCCAGCACCAGCACGTCGAGTTCATGCAAATGCCCGTCGCCGGTGCGCACGCCACCGGGCTCGATACGCTCGATGCGCTCGGTGACGAGGTGCGCGTTGTCGCGCTGGATGGCCGCGGCAAAGTCCTCCGAGATCACCAGCCGCTTGCAGGCCGCCGGGTAATCGGGGGTGAGCTTGCGGCGCAACTCCGGGTCGCGGATGGCGCGCAGGTTGGCGCGACAGCCCGCCTCGAGATACCGGAGCAGCAGCCGGTTGCCGAGCACGCCGCGGCTGAATATTTCCATCAGGAAAAGCCCCAAGCGATGCTGGAGGCGGAGCAGCCACGGGAAGCGATGCCTGCGCGCGCGTTCAGCCTGCGAGACCTTGCGGTCGGGCGTGGGCATCACCCATTGCGGCGTACGCTGGAACAGATGCACCTCGGCCACCTTGTCGACGATACCCGGCACCACCTGCGAGGCGGTGGAGCCGGTGCCAATCACACCGACCCGCTTGCCGCGGAGATCCACCGTGTGGTCCCAGCGCGCGGTGTGAAAGCACGGGCCCGCGAACTCCCGCAGTCCCGGGATGTCCGGGTAGTTCGGGTGATGCAGCGCACCGGCCGCCGAGACCAGCACATCGCCCCGGTCGCGCTCGCCGGAGGCGGTGAGGATCTCCCAGTGATCCTTTTCCCAGCGCGCCTCGGTGACAGCAGTGGAATAGCTGATGAAGGGCGCCAGTCCGTACTTGCGCTCGCAGCGCTCGAAATATTTCTGGATCTCGTCGCCGCGGGCGAAACGGTAGTTCCAGTCGGGATTGGGCTCGAAACTGTAGGTGTAGGCGACGGCAAAGACATCACAGGCGAGATTGGGGTAGGTGTTCTCGCGCCAGGTGCCGCCGGCCTTGGGCGCCTTCTCGAAGATGCGGAAATTCGTGTTGCCCGACTGCAGCAGACGGATGCCCATCAGCAGGCCGGACATGCCGGCGCCGATGATCAGCACCCGGGGCTGCGCGGCCGCCGTCATGCTCAGGCGCCGGGCAGACCGGGGTTGCGCTGACCGGCGTGCCAGCCACCGTCCACGGGGTACTCCGAGCCCGTGCAGTAGCTCGCCTCGTCGGAGGCCAGAAACACCGCCATCCACGCCACTTCCACGGGCTGGCCGACCCGCGGGATCGCCTGCAGCGTGTAGTAGCGATCGAGATCTGCCGTGGCGATGCCGGCCGGATTGCCCATCAGCGTGTCGATGCCGCCCGGGTGTATCGAATTGACGCGGATGCCGAATTGGCCGAGCTCGAGCGCGGCGGTCTTGGTCATGCCGCGGATCGCCCATTTGCTGGCGCTGTAGGCAACCAGACCGTTCTTGGATTGCAGACCGTCGATGGAGGAGACATTGATGATGGAGCCGCCGCCGGCGTGTTTCATCGGCTCGATCACGCTGCGCATCCCGAGAAAGGTGCCGACCTGATTGATGCCGATCACGCGCTGGTAGTCTTCCAGTGTGGTGTCGGCGATGGACCGCGCGAAGACAACCGCTGCATTGTTCAGCAGCACATTCAAGGGCCCCAGCTCCGCCACGGCACTGACCGCGCGGGCCCAGTCATCCTCACGACTCACATCCAGACGCAGATAGCGGGCGGAGGGTCCGAGTTCGGCAGCGAGCGCCTCGCCAGCCTCATCGAGCACATCTGTGAGCAGCACCCGGGCGCCCTCGCGCACGAAGAGCCGCGCCGCCTGCTCGCCCTGCCCGCGCGCAGCACCCGTGATGATCGCAACCTTCCCGTTCAAGCGTCCCATCTGTAACTCCCCTGCCACTGCGTCATGCCCTGCCGCCGCATGGTAGCGGGCACCCTGTGAAAGCGCACGATCCCGGATTCAGTCGACGAAGGGCGTACCGAGCCCCAATGCCGTGGCGCGCGCCAGGCACAGCCTCGCGATGGCGGTGTCCTGCACCCCCACCCCGGTGAGGTCGCAGACGCTCACCTCGTCCTCGTGCTGGCGGCCCGGCCGCAAGCCCGCTGCCAGCTCGCCAAGCTCGGCCACGCGCTCGATCCCGCCGGGCGGCAGATGCCGCATCTCGCCAAGACGCTCGCACTGCCGCCGGCTGTCGCAGGCGAGCACATCAGCCGCGGCCACGATACCCGCCTCGAGCTCCTGCTTGTGCTCGCCGTCGGCGCCAACGGCGGTGATATGAAGCCCGGGGTGCAGCCACTGCGCGCGCAGCCACGGACTGCGCGAAGGCGTGGTGGTGATGACCACCTGACTCTGGGCAACGAGCTCGGCGGGTTCATCCACCGCCTGCACCTCGAGACCGAGCTCGGCCTGCATCTCGGCGACATAACGGTCGCGGTTGGCGGGGGTTTGCGCATGCACCAGCACGCGCCGGAAATCACGCACGAGGCGCAGGCAGCGCACTTGCCAGCGTGCCTGCTGGCCCGAGCCGAAGACCCCCACCGTATCGACCTGCAGCGGCGCGAGGTGGCGCGCAGCCAGCGCACCCGCGAGCCCCGTGCGCAGATCCGTGAGATAGCCGTTGTCGAGAAGCGCGGCCTGCAGAAACCCGGTTTCGGCGCCCATCAGGACCATCAGCCCGCTGCCTGAAGGCAGGCCGCGTGCGGTATTGCCCGGAAAGCCCGAGGCGATCTTGATGGCAAAGGAATCGAGCCCCTCGATATAGGCGGTCTTCACATCGACCTCGCCGCCGAAGGCATGGATGTCGACACGGATCACCGGTGGCATGCTGACCCGCCCGGCAGAGAGCGCCACGAAGGCCTCCGCGATCGCCTCGAGCGCCGCGGGCTCGGCCCCCACGGCCCGCCGAATCACCGACTCCGACAGTATCGTCACGTTCATTCGCGCGCACCCCTTTGTGCTTCCAACCCGTGGCGCCGGCAATCTACCATGCGCCCCCACGACGCCGGACCGGAGCCTGCCATGCACCCTGATTCTTTCTCCGCCGATCTCATCGCGGCCCGGATCGATACCGCCGCCGAACGCATCGCACCCTGGATCCGCTGCACGCCCGTCGAGCACACGGGGTTCCTCTCGCGCCTGATTGGCGGCGAGGTGCAGATGAAACTCGAGAACCACCAGATAACGGCCTCCTTCAAGGCGCGCGGCGCCTTCAACGCGCTGCTGGCGATGGACGCGGACCAGCGCCGCCGCGGCGTGGTGACCTCCTCCACCGGCAATCACGCCAACGCGATGGCGCACGCCATGCCGCTGCTCGGTATTCAAGGCGAGATCTGGGTGCCCGAGACGGTCTCCCCGGTAAAGCGTGCCCAGCTCGAGATGCGCGGCGCGCACCTGAAACTGGTGGGCGGTGACCCCGGCGAGGTCGAGGCGCTGGCCCGGCAGGAAGCCGAACGCACGGGGCGCGTTTATGTGTCGCCCTACAACGACCACGACGTGGTGGCGGGCCAAGGCACCATCGCCCGCGAATTGCTCGAACAGCTCGGGGATTTCGACGAGATTCTGGTGCCGGTGGGTGGCGGCGGGCTGATCTCTGGCATAAGCGCTTACCTGAAGGCCCACCGACCCGCCATCAAGGTGACCGGCGTACTCCCCGAGAATTCCCCCGTGATCAGCGAGTCGGTCAAGGCAGGCCAGCTCTTCGAGGTGCCGTGGACCGAGTCATTGTCTGACGCCACCGTGGGCTGGGCAGAGCACGGCTCCATCACCTTCCCGATGTGCCGCGACTGGGTCGATGACTGGATACTGGTGAGCGAAGCACGCATCCGCGAGTCGCTGAAAATGAACATCGACATGCACTCCATGCTGGTCGAAGGCGCCGGTGCCCTGGCCGGCGGAGCCCTGCTCGCCGACCCCGCGCGCTTTGCCGGCCGGCGCGTAGTGCTGCTGATCTGCGGGGCGCGGATCGCGGCATCGACGCTGGCAAAGGTGCTGGCGGCAGGCTGAGCGTGTGTAGAATGCGGGCAAACCACAAGCCCGGACACCGGGACCAGAGGCGCAGATGAGCTCACGGCCAACCTCACGCCCCGTGTTCCACACCTGGATGCGCCGCAAGTCGGTGCGGGCCCTGCGGCGCAGTCACGCCGAGCACAGCAAACAGCACGGGGGATTAAAGCGCGTGCTGGGGCTGTGGTCGCTGGTGGCCATCGGCATCGGCTGCACGATCGGCGCCGGAATCTTCGTCATGCCCGGCATAGTGGCGGCCACGCACGCCGGCCCGGGCATCCTGCTGTCCTTCATGCTGGCGGGCGTGGCCTGCGCCATCGCGGCGCTGTGCTACGCGGAACTGGCGGTGATCATTCCCGCTTCGGGCAGCGCCTACAGTTACACCTACGCCACGCTGGGCGAACTCGCAGCCTGGCTGATCGGCTGGAACCTGCTGCTGGAGTATGGTCTCGCCAACAGCGCCGTGGCGGCAGGCTGGGGCGGGTACCTCAGCCAGATACTGAGCAGCTTCGGGCTGGCACTGCCGCCGCACTTGATGTACGCCACGGGCCAGCCGATTCCGGGCGGTGGCACCGGCTGGATCAACCTGCCGGCCGTGATCGCCATCGTGCTGCCCACACTGCTCCTGATGGTGGGTATCCGCGAGAGCGCGCGCTTCAACAACGGGCTGGTCGCCGCCAAAATTCTGGTGCTGATCCTGTTCGTGGCGTTGTGTTTGCCGGCCGTGAACATGGGTCACTTCAAGCCCTTCCTGCCCTTCGGCTGGCAGGGGGTGATCTCCGGCGCGGGCGTGCTGTTCTTCCTGTTCGTGGGCTTTGATGCGGTATCCACCGTGGCGGAGGAGTGCGTCGATCCGCAGCGCGACCTGCCGCGCGCCATCCTGATCGGCCTCGCCCTGATCGCGCTCCTCTACGTGAGCGTCACCTTCGTCCTGCTCGGCATCGTGCCGCCGAAGGAACTCGGCACCATCCAGGAGCCGCTCGCGCACGGCCTCGACATGACCGGACACCCGGTGGCGGCCTGGGTGCTCTCGGCGGTGGCGGTGGTGGGGATACTCGGCATCGTGCTGGTGGGCTCCATCGGCCAGACACGAATCCTGTTCGTGATGTCACGCGACGGCCTGATGCCGCGCTTCATGGGCGCGATCCACGCGCGCACAGGCACACCGGTGGGCTCGACCCTGCTGCTCGGCGCGGTGACGGCCATCCTCGCAGGCACCATCCCGTTAGACGCCCTCGCCGATCTGGTGAGCATCGGCACACTGGCGGCCTTCAGCGCCGTCTCGCTCGCCGTGATTGCCTTGCGCGTGCAGGAGCCGGCGCTGGAGCGCAAATTCCGCGCACCCGGTTCGCCCTGGCTGCCGATCATCGGCATCGCCATCAACCTGTGGCTGATGTCGGCGTTGTCGCAGGCGGTGTGGATCCGCTTCGGGGTTTGGATCGTGCTCGGGTTGGTGATCTACTTTGTCTGGGGCATGCGTTCCGCAAGCGATGTCTTCGATGCTACCCGCGAGGCCGACCCCGAAGAACCGCCGCCACTCTCGAAATAAGCCGCTGCAACAACACCCGCACCAGAAGGAATTGACCCATGCGCCACACCGCCATCGCACTCGGGCTGATGCTCGCCGCCACCGCAGCGCAGGCACAGATCATCGAGGAGATCATCGTCACGGCGCAGAAACGCGCCGAGAACGTGATGGATGTGCCCATCGCCATCACCGCCTACTCGGGCGATGCGCTGGAAAAACTGGGCACGCGCTCCCTCACCGACATCGGGCGCTTCACGTCCGGCGTCGACATGAACAACAACAAGTCCCTGCAACCCACCTACAGCATCCGCGGCGTCCAGACCAACGACTGGACCATCGGCTCGGATCCGGCGGTGGCTGTCTATGTGGATAGCGTATACGCGGCGCGTGGCGCCGGCGCCGAGGCCGCTTTCGTCGATATCGAGCGCGTCGAGGTGCTGAAAGGCCCGCAAGGAACCCTGTTCGGCCGCAACGCCACGGGCGGCGCCATCCACATCATCACGCACAAGCCCACGCAAGAGACCGAGGGCCGCATCAAACTGACCGGCGGCAACTACCAGCGCCGCAACATCGAGGCGATGTACAACACCCCGCTGTCAGACACCGTGGCGCTGCGCATCACCGGCAGCGTGCTACGCCGTGACGGCTACGTCGAGAATCTGTACGGCAACGATGTGAACGAGGAGAACCGCAAGAACATCCGCGCTTCACTGCTCTGGGATGCCTCCGAAAACACCGAGGTGATACTGCGCGCGGCCTACGAGGACATGGACCAGGTCGCGGGCGTCACCAACACGCTGAACAGCGCCGCCTTCGAAGCCGCCAACCCCGGCGAGAGCTGGGATGCCTTCGGCGCCGGCGCCTGGGATGTGCCAAAGCAGCAGGAGGCCCGCAAGATGGGCTCGGCGAGCCTGGAGGTGAACCACCAGATCGGCGATATGACGCTCACCAGCATCACCGCCTGGCGTGACGTCGACACCAAGCTGCTCGAGGATCTCGACGGCTCCAACAACCCGATGTTCTATTTCGGCTCATCCAACCCGGAGAAAAGCACCTTCTTCTCGCAGGAACTGCGTCTCACGGGAGCCACCGACTCTCTCAAGTGGACGGCCGGCGCCACCTACACGACTGAAGAACTCGAGCACACCACCGAGGCGCAGTTCCTGGTGAGCACCTTCGAGAGCTTCGCGCTGCCCACCGTGTTCAAGCAACTCGGACTCACGATCACCCCGGAGCAAATACCGGACTTCCGCGCCACGGCACGCACCGGCACCAATCCGCTGCTGAACGGCCTGCTTGGCCCGATCTGCAGGAACCGCAACTGCGACGGCATCGCCGCCTCGTTCTTCATCGCCTCGCTGCCGGGCGTGAACCAGAATTTCCTGCAGATCCTCTCATCGCTCGGACCGCGCGTGAACGCCGACTACGACGCACCGTGGAACGAACAGGTCGACAGCAAGGGCGATTACTCGAGCCTGGCGGGCTATGGCGACGCCACCTGGAGCATCACGGATTCCACCAACCTCACGGCCGGCATCCGCTACACCTACGACGAGAAAAAATTCGATCTCTACACCGCTTACCAGAACTACCTGATCGAGCCCGGCCCGGGGCAGCCCGGCGTGCCCTTCGGTCTCGCGTTCTTCAACGGCGGACAGCCCTTGCTCGACAGCAGCGAGTCTGACAGCTGGGGCTCGTGGTCCGGACGGCTGGTGCTCGATCACCACTTCACCGAGAACACCATGGCCTATGCGAGCATCGCCAACGGCTTCAAGTCGGGCGGCTTCAACAGCCTGAACTTCGGCCCCGGCATCGAGAGCTCCTACGATGCCGAGGAGGTCATGAACTACGAGATCGGCCTGAAGGGCAACCTGCTGGACGGCACGCTGCAGTACAGCACATCGCTCTTTTTCTACGAGTACGACAACCTGCAGACGCTCGAACTGGTGGGTCAGCCCATCCCCAGCTACAACCTGCGCAACGCCGATGCCGAGGGCAAGGGCTTCGAGCTCGAGCTGGCGTGGATGCCCACGGAAAACTGGCTGATCGCCGGCAATTACTCGTGGTTGGACACCGAATTCACCGAGTACAAGATCATTCCCGCTGCCGGCGAAACCGAGGCCGACAACCGCACCGGCGAACCGCGTGCAGAGGCGCCTGAGCACAAATTCGCCGTGAGCACGCAATACACCTGGCCGCTCGAGGGCCGCGGCCAGATCGTGGCCCGCGCCGACTACACCTGGTCGGATGACCGCATCGCTGTCACCGACGGCGAGGTACCGGACTACGGTCTCACCAATGCGCGCATTTCCTGGTTCAGCCAGGACGAGAAGTGGGAAGTGGGTCTTTGGGGCACCAACCTCACCGATGAAGAAGTGCTGACGCTCTTCGGCAACGGCTCGGCGGTGAACTCCACCCCGGGCTGGCGCATCCAGCCGCGGATGTGGGGCGTGGATCTCGTCCATAGCATGTGAGCGGCTGCGCTCAGCGGGTGGGCACCGGCAGCGGTGTCTCACCGCGCTGCGCGATGCGGTGCATGACGTGGCGGGCGGGGGCGACGCTCAGCGCGCTGCACTCGGCCTCGCCCGGATGCTCGATGTCCAGACCAGACACCCGTGCGCCCAGCGCGGGCGAGACTCTCTCGATATGCATCGCCAGCCTCTCGCGCCGAGGGTTCAGGGAGTGCTCTGTAGCGAACCGAGGTGAGCGGCCAGATCCTGCAAATCGCTGTCGCTGAGACCCGCCGCGAGACCCGCCATCTGGCGGCCGGCGACGTCCTGCGGCTGATACCCGCGCAGCCCGTCGCGGTAGTTGCGCAACTGCGCCAGCAGATACCAGTCACCAACGCCTGCCAACCGGGGGGCCACCGCGCCACCCTGCCCCTGTTGTCCATGACAGACGGCGCAGGAGGAGTACAGCAAGGCCCCGCGCGCAGAACTCCCCGCGGCAAGAGTGGGGGCCGCGAACTGTGCCGGCATGGCGGCGATACGCACCGACAGGGCGCGCAGCACGGCATCGTCGGTGATCGCTGCAGCCATCAATGTCATCTGGCTGCCGGCATGATCCTCGGGGTGAGCGCCCCGGATCCCGCCGCGGAACGCGCGCATCTGCCCTTCGATGTAGCCCGCGTCCTGCCCGGCGATGCCGGGTGCCTCCTTCGGGCGCAAACCCTGGCCCAGTTCG
>CAJADV010000319.1 GCA_903938575.1 uncultured Gammaproteobacteria bacterium | reverse complement strand
TCGGTTCAGGCGAAGCAGAGACGCCAGTTCTACCGGGTCAGCCCGGACAGCGACTCGGGACTGAAGCTGCGCATTCGCAGCGCGGACGCGACACGGCTGCTCTGCACCGTACACGACCTTTCACTGGGCGGTCTGGGATTCACCTGCCAGGGCAACCTGAGCGACACGCTCCGAAACAGCAACCAGTTGAAGAACAGCCTGCTTGGCATCCCGGGCACGCCGGACATCAGCTGCGATCTCGAAGTGCGAAAATTCGAATTCAGGCGGGCGCCCTATCGCCATACGGTGATGGGAGCCCGCTTCGAGAACCTGAACGTCACGGCAGAAAAACAGATCGAACAGTTCATCGTAATGCTGCAAAGGCAGGGCCGCCGCAGCGGCGGACACGACTGACTCACGCGCTCTCGCGCAGCACCACGACCGGCGGCGTATCAACCACACGTCGGCAGGACACCATCCCGAGCAGCGCGCAGACGATCGCGCCACCGATCGGGCCCGCCGCCCAGATACCCGTGTGCAGGGTGGGCGTCAGCCCCATAAGGCGGGTCTGCACGAACCACGCCGAGGCCTCTGCGCCAGCGGTCGCAAGCAGGCCTGCAAACAGCCCCAGCAACGCGAATTCGACCACCAGGCTACCTAGAACCAGCCCGCGCCCGGCACCGAGTGTTCGCAGCACCGCGCTCTCGCGGAAGCGCAACTCGAGCCCGGCCTGCACGCTCGCGACCATCACCAGCGCGCCAGCTGCGAGCAGCAGCGCAAGTACGAGTTCCACGGCGAGCGAGAGCTGGCGCGTGATGCCGCGCACCTGCTCCAGCAACGACTCCATCTCGATCACGCTCACCGTGGGAAACTGCCGCACGAGCTCGTTTATCACCGGCCCGGATGCGGGTGGCAGATAAAAACTCGTAAGCCACATCGCCGCCTGTTTCTCCAGAGTCCGGCGTGGAAAGATCAGGAAAAAATTCGGCCGCATGGAATCCCAATCGAGCTCGCGAATGCTGGTCAGGCGTGCTTCGATGCGGTCCGCACCGATCTGCACGGCGATGCGGTCACCGAGCTTGAGACCAAGTGATCGCGCAACGCCCGCCTCCACCGACACCTCGTCTTGTGCATCCGCGGCCCACCAGGCGCCCTCCACCAGCCTGTTATCCGCCGGCGGAGCATCAGCCCACGCGAGATTCCAGTCCCGATCCAGATTGAGCTCTTCGCCGGGCTGAGGACGGGCCGGCATGCCGTTCACCTCCAGTACGCGTCCTGGAACCATGGGAAACAGCCCCGTGGTCGCGAGCCCGCGGACGGTGAGGAATTGCTTCAGGTCGTCGACCTGATAGGGCGCGATGTTCACAAGGAAATGGTTGGGCGTGCGCGGGGGTAACTGGCGCTGCCAGTCATCGAGCAGCGCGGTGCGCAACAAGACCATGAGCAGCGCGAGCAACAGACACAGTCCAAAAACCAGCACCTGCAAGGCATTGAGCTCCGCATGGCGCTGCAGGGCTCCGAAGGCAAGCCTGAACGCACTGTTCGCACGCACCCCCGGCACCCGGGCCCGTCGCAACAGCGCACGGGTACCCATCCACACGATGCCACCCACCAGAAGCAGGCAGGCGAGCACCATCAGCCCGAGGCGCAGGTCGCCGCTATACCACCAGAGCAACACACCGAGCGACAGGAGGCCGCTCGCGTAAATGCCACGACCGAAGGCGCCCTCGCCCACATCCTGCCGCAACACCCTGAGCGGCGAGGCACGCGACATCGCCACCACCGGCGGCGCGGCCAACCCTGCAAGGCAGATCAGCCCGGTGCCGGCCCCGAGCAACAAGGGCCGGATACCCGGCGATGGAAGCGTCATCTCGAGCAGCGTACCCAGCAGTCCCAGCACGCCCGCCTGCACCAGCCATCCCGCCAGCCAGCCGCACACGATGCCCACTACCGCCAAAGACAACAGATTGATCCCGTACAGGCCTCGTATCGCTCCGGCGGTCAGACCGAGGGTTTTCAGAATGGCGACGTAGCCCGTGTGGCGGCGCGTGTAGCGGCGTGTCGCCATAGCAAGAGCCACCCCGGCAAGCACCACGCCAACCGAGCCCGCGAGCAGGAGGAAGGACTGCGCGCGGTCCAGTGCACGCGCCACCCGTGGCTGTCCATCCTTGACCGTCAGAAAGCGCTGACTGGCGAGTAGCCCGGGCTCCACCGCTGCCCGCCAGCGCGCGATCGCGCCGGCCGCGCCCGTGAATGCGTAGGAATACTGGGCGCGACTCCCTGGCTGGATGACGCCGGTGGCAGGGACGTCGGCCATATTCATCATCAATCTCGGCCCGAAGGCGACGAAGCTCGCACCCGCATCAGGCTCGCTGACCAGCACACCGGACACCCGCAACGCCGCGGTGCCAACCTCTATGCGGTCCCCCACCGCAACCCCCAAGGCCTGCAGGAGACGCGTATCGGCCCACAGTTCGCCTGGCGGCGGACCATGGCTGATCTTTGCAGCTAAGGCATCTGGCGCGGCACTCACGCCAAGCGACCCGAGCAGCGGGTAGCGCTCGCTCACCGCCTTCACGGAGGCGAGTTGCATCGCGTCTCCGGCTACTGCCATGGTCGCAAAGCTGAGGACCAGCGCATCGGCAAGCCCTTCCTGGCGGGCGCTGGCGATCCATGCCTGCGGGACCTCGGCCGGCGCGCGCAGCACGATGTCTCCGGCAATAAAGCTTGCGCCCCGCTGCTCGACCGCGCGCTGGAGGCGATCGACAAACATGCCGAGGGTGGTGACGATGCCCACCGCCAGCGCCAGGGCTGCCAGGAGCATTCCCAGCTCACCGCCGCGCCAGTCGCGCCACAGCAGCCGAAGTGCAAGCCTCACGAGGCAATCGCCGGCAGATCAACCAGCCGCCCGGCTTCGAGCACCAGACGCCGATCGCAGCGTGCCGCAACGCGCTCGTCATGGGTGACCAGAACGAGCGTGGCCCCCTGCTCCGCGCGCAAACCAAACAGCAACTCGATCACGCGATTGCCCGTTACGGCGTCGAGATTGCCCGTGGGCTCATCTGCAAAGAGCAGTCGCGGCTGCGAGGCGAAGGCGCGCGCTATAGCCACACGCTGCTGTTCGCCGCCGGAGAGTTGACGGGGGTAATGCGTGAGCCGCTCCTCGAGGCCCACACGACCGAGGAAATCCCGGGCCCTGACCGCGGCATCGCGGTCACCGCGGATCTCGAGCGGCAGCATCACGTTCTCCAGCGCGGTCAGCCCCGGCAGCAACTGGAAAGACTGAAACACGAAGCCGACGCTGCGTCCACGCAAGCGTGCCCGCGCGTCCTCGTCGAGCGTGGTGATATCAATGCCGTCGATGCGGATGCTCCCGGCAGTGGGCAGATCAAGCCCTGCCAGCAGGCCGAGCAGGGTCGACTTACCGGAGCCCGACGCCCCGACAATGGCAACCGCCTCGCCAGGATTGATTTCAAAACTGATCCCTTCCAAGATGCGGAGACCGCCTACAGCGGTCACTACGTCTTTTCCCAGGTTTCCGGCTCCGATCGACGCGCCCATGCTACGCAGACACCTTGTATCGTTGTTGGCACCACTACTGGCGGCCGCATTATTCTCCACCCACCCGGGGCACGCCAGCGCGGATGTATCTGCCGTGCTCGTCCTCGGCGACAGCATCAGCGCAGGCTACGGTGTGCCCGCCGGCAAGGGCTGGGTGGCTTTGCTCGACGCCTCGCTCGCCCCGCGTGCGGTCAGGGTGGTTAACGCAAGTATCAGCGGCGAGACCACCGAGGGCGGTAAAGCTCGCCTGCCGGCACTGCTGGCTGAGCACCGACCCTCGGTCGTCCTGATCGAGCTGGGCGGCAACGACGGCCTGCGCGGATTTCCGCTCGCCGTCACCCGCGCCAACCTCGAGCAGATGATCTCCGATGCCTCCAAGGCCAAGGCAAGCGTGCTGCTGGCCGGCATGCGCTTGCCACCGAATTACGGAGCGCGTTACACCGATGGATTCCACGCGCTCTATGCCGAACTTGCGAAAGCCCATAACGCGGCGCTGATCCCCTTCCTGCTGGAAGGCATCGCGGGCAATCCCGCCAATATGCAGGACGACGGCATTCACCCCCGCACCGAGGTGCAGCCGGCCATTCTCCAGCAGGTGCTCCCTGCACTTACGCCGTTGCTACGACCCTGAGGTGCAGATGGATCAGCAGTTGGACGCAGACGCCATCGCCGCACTGCTCGCGCGTGATCGCGCCCACGCGTGGCATCCTTACGCTTCCATGACCTCACCCCCTCCGGCCTACCCGGTCGTCGCCGCCCGAGGCGTTCGGCTGCAACTGGCCGATGGACGCGAGCTGATCGATGGCATGGCCTCGTGGTGGGCTGCCATACACGGTTACAACCATCCGCTGCTGAATGCTGCCGCGCAAGCACAGCTCGACAACATGGCGCACGTGATGTTCGGCGGCATCACGCATCCGGCCGCTGCAGAACTCTGCGAGCTGCTGGCGGAGATCGTTCCCGGTCGCCTGCCGCACGTGTTTCTCTGCGACTCGGGCTCGGTGGCCGTCGAGGTGGGGATCAAGATGGCCCTGCAGTACCACCTCTCACAAGGCAATCGTGACCGCAAGCGGCTGCTTGCACTGCGCGGTGGTTACCATGGCGACACGTTCATGGCGATGTCCGTGTGCGATCCCGTGACGGGGATGCACCATCTTTTCCGCGGCGCGCTGCCCGAACAACTCTTCGCTCCGCGTCCCGAGGCGCCCTTTGCCGCACGTGCGGACGATGCCGCCGTTGCCGCCGATGTGGCGCGCTTCGAGGCAGCGCTCGCCGCGCACGCGCACGAGCTGGCGGCCGTTATCCTGGAGCCGGTGGTACAGGGCGCCGGTGGCATGCATTTCTACTCACCGGCCTTCCTCGCCGCGGTCCGCGCTCGCTGCGACGCACACGGCGTGCTGCTGATCGCAGACGAGATCGCCACGGGTTTCGGACGCACCGGCCGGCTGTTCGCCTGCGAACATGCCGGCATCGCGCCCGACATACTTTGCCTCGGCAAGGCACTGACCGGCGGCTACATGTCGCTGGCGGCAACACTCGCCAGCGAGCGTGTCTCGCGCGGGATCTGCGAGGGCGAGGCCGGCGTGCTGATGCACGGCCCTACCTTCATGGGCAATCCGCTCGCCTGCGCGCTAGCCATCGCCAGCATCCGCCTGCTGCTCTCGCAACCCTGGCAGCGCCGCATCGAGACGCTTGAACAGGGGCTGCGCGCCGGGCTTGCAGGCGCCGCGGCGCTGCCGGGCGTGCGCGAGGTGCGCGTGCTCGGGGGCATCGGCGTAGTGGAGATGAAAGCGCCCGTCGAGATGGCACGGATCCAGCGGCTGCTGGTGGAACGCGGCGTGTGGATTCGCCCCTTCGGCAAGCTCGTTTACACCATGCCGCCCTATATCATGCAACCTGATGATCTCGCCGCACTGACCGGGGGGATAGTCGATACGTTACAGCAACTGGAAACAGGAGAGACCGGATGAGCGATATGCAGGTGGAGGTAACGCGGGACTACGCGTTTGCCGCTGAGACAGTGTGGGGTGTGCTGGCCGATTTCGGCGACCTCTCCTGGGCTGATAACCCGTCAACGGAGGTCATCGGCAGCGGGCCGGGCATGATCCGCCGCATCCGCATGCCAGGCTTGGCGCCTATCGACGAGGTGCTCGACGCCATCGATCACCCGGCGCGCGAACTCTCGTACTCCATTCCCCGGGGCCTGCCCATGCCGGTTCGCGATTACGCAGCGCATATCCGCGTCGAGTCGCTGGCGCCAGATGCCTGCCGCGTACGCTGGAGCGCTACCGCCACGCCAATCGGCGTGAGCGCCGAGGATGCAGGCAAGATCATCGAGGGCGCCTACGGGCAGATGCTCGTCTGGCTGGAGGAGCGCCTGCAGCAGTCATAGGGTCATAGGAAAAGACACACCGGTCGCGGATACTGACCCTGCGCAGCGGAGGTGCCCGGACAGCATGAACAGGCGCCTCCGCACTCTCGCACCGACGCAATAGAGCGCAGGCTCCAGTCACTATGGACCCTTGCGCTGACACCGGAACGAGCACCATGCCGATGCACCTCTACAGCTACTTCCGCTCCTCGGCGGCCTTTCGGGTCCGCATCGCGCTGGAGTTGAAGGGCATCGAATACCTGATCGTCCCGGTGAACCTTCTCGCTGGGGAGCAGCGCAACGCGGCCTACAAGGCACGCAACCCGCAGGGATTCGTGCCCGCACTGGAGACACCGGAGGGCAAGCTGATCACGCAGTCCGGGGCGATCATCGAATGGCTCGAGGCCACGCAACCGGGGCCAGCCTTATTGCCGGCAGATGAAGCCGGCCGCGCCCGCATCCGCGCCATCTGCGGGATCGTTGCCTGTGACATCCACCCCTTGAACAACCTGCGCGTGCTGCAATACCTGGAGCAGGAACTCGGCCACGACAAAAGCACCCGCGATCGCTGGTACCACCACTGGCTCGCCGAGGGCTTTGCGGCGCTGGAAACCTTGCTGCCAGACACGCAGTTCTGCGCTGGCGAGGCACCAGGCATGGCCGAGGCCTTCGTGGTGCCACAGGTAGTGAACGCCCAGCGGCTGCGATTCGACATGACGCCATTCGCGCGCACGCTCGGACTGTTCGAGCGCTGCATGGAGCACGCGGCGTTCGTCCGCGCCCATCCGGACTCTCAACCCGACAAGACCTGAGGCTCGAGCGGCGCAGGAGATGCCATGCAGCAACTGACCGGGATGGACACGCTGTTTCTGACGCAAGAGAGCGATCGGACGCCGCTCCACATCTCACCGCTGCTGATCTACGACCCCTCGACCGCACCCGGTGGTCTGGTCAGGTTCAAGGACGTCCTGCGTCTTTTCGCAAGCCGACTGCATCTCGCGCCGATCTTCCGCCGGCGTCTCGTGGAGGTGCCCTTCGGACTCGACTACCCCTATTGGATCGAATCAGCCGATTTTGATCTCGAATTCCACGTGCGACATATCGCGCTGCCAAAACCCGGTGACTGGCGCCAACTCTGCATCCAGATCGCCCGTCTCCACTCGCAGGCGCTGGACCGCTCACGCCCCCTGTGGGAGGCCTATGTCATCGAGGGGCTCGACAACGTCGAGGGGCTTCCGCCCGGCTGCTTCGCGCTTTTCCTGAAGATGCACCATGCCGCGATCGACGGTGTATCGGGCGCCGAGATCATCGGCGCGATCAACGACACCAGCCCCATTCAGCCCCCGCGAGAGGATCTGCGTGCGCGACGCTGGCGCCCTGAGGCCGCCCCCGGTGCCCCGAGCCTTCTGGCACGCGCCTTCCTGGGCAACCTGCGCCAGCCGGGACGTATGCTGCAGGCAGGGGCAGAGATTGCACCGGCCCTGCGACGGGTTCGCGAGGGCTTGCGGGCAAACAGGTTCCGCGCGACACGCGAACGCGTCAGCACGCGGTTCAACGGCCGGATCACAGCACACCGCTCGGTGGATGCCCGGTTCTTCCCGCTGGCAGCCATCAAGAGCATCAAGGACCGTGTGCCGGGGGCAACGGTGAACGATGTCGTGGTCACGATCGTGGCGGGCGCCCTGCGGCACTACCTCCTGGCCAAGGGTGAATTGCCGGCGGTATCGCTGGTGGCTGGAGCTCCCATCAATGTCCGCAATAGCGATGACCGCGCCGGCGGCAACCTGATCAGTGTGATGACGCTGTCGATCTACACCGATATCGCCGACCCTCTCGAACGCCTGCACCAGGTGCACGAGGAGTGTGTCTCCTCAAAGGAATACTCGAGCGCAGTCGGTGCCCGCACGCTTACCGACCTGACCCAGACAATTCCTCCGCGCATCGCCGCGCTGGGCTTTCGCGCCGCCAGCGAGGCCATGCTGCTAACGGGCGCCAGATCGCCCATCAACACGATCATCTCCAATGTGCCCGGGCCGCAGGTGCCGTTGTACCTCTGCGGCGCAAGGCTCGTGTGCAGCGCGGGCTGCGGACCGTTACTCGATCACATGGGACTCTTCCACGCGATCCTGAGCTACGAGGGAGGCCTGTCGATCACCGCCACCGCCTGTCGCGAGATGCTGCCTGACCCGGCCTTCTACGCCGACTGCATCCAGTCCTCCTTCGAGGAGCTGCAGGCAGCCGCGCAACGCCTCGGTCGCACCCGTCGCAAGGCGATGGCAGGTAGCACCCGCAAGCCCGCGGCGCGTGCCTCGCGCCGACCTAACTGATCCGCCATACTTCGCGGGTCGTACCTGCAGTCCGCACACCGGAAAGGAGCCTGCCGTTGATCGAGAAACTGACCGAAAACTACCGGGCAATCCTTGAGAACATAGGGGAAGACGCCAACAGGGAAGGCTTGCGCGACACACCCAAGCGCGCGGCCAAGGCCATGGCTTACCTCACCGAAGGCTACCGGACAGATCTCCAGGCCATCGTGAACAACGCGGTGTTCGAGTCCGACAACGACGAAATGGTGCTGGTGAGGGATATCGAGCTCTATTCTCTCTGCGAGCATCACCTGCTGCCCTTCATCGGGCGCTGTCATGTCGCGTATCTGCCCGCCGGCAAGGTCCTCGGCCTGTCCAAGGTGGCGCGGATCACCGACATGTTTTCGCGGCGGCTGCAGATCCAGGAAAACCTCACGCTGCAGATCGCCAACGCGGTCCAGCAAGTCACGGATGCCAAGGGCGTGGGTGTGATTATCGAAGCCAAGCACATGTGCATGATGATGCGTGGAGTACAGAAGCAGAATTCCGTCATGACCACGTCGGTCATGCTGGGGCGTATGCGCGATAATCCGGCGACCCGGCAGGAATTCCTGTCACTCGCACGCCTGCGGGACTGATCGCTGGCAAAGGCCATACAAGCCCTTCGGCAAGGAGACCGGCATGTCAGCAGCGTCCCGTACGCGCGTCCGTAGCAACAGTGCCTGGAGCCTCGAGCAGATCGAGGCTTTCCTCGGGGAGTCTTCGATCCCGTTACGGCTGTCATGCAATGCCGGCAAAGGCTTTCCCTCGCTGAACTCCATGTGGTTCGAGTACCGTGACGGGAGCCTCTGGTGCGCCACCCACGCGAGCAGCGCGATACTCGGTTTCCTCCGGGCAGACCCCCGCTGCGCCGTGGAAGTGGCGCCGAACGAGCCGCCGTACTGCGGTGTGCGCGGCCAGGCAAACGCGGTGATTTCACGCGAGGGTGCGGGAGAATTGCTGGAGCGGCTGATCGCCCGCTACCTGGGCGACACTAACCCCGGTCTCGCCGCATGGCTGATGTCGAGAATCGATGATGAATACGCGATCGAACTGCGGCCAACCTGGCTCAGTTCGTGGGACTACCGTCCCCGCATGACCGCCTCGCCCTGAGGGACCCTCAGGGCCGTCACTGCCTCAGACAAACACGTCCTGGTTGGGCATCCCCAGCTGGATCGCACCGAAGTTACGGGCGAAGCCGGTAGGGTTGTTCGCCACGTGAGCGCGCGCCGTGTTCACGTCAAGGAAGCGCTGCTGGATCGGGCTGCCGAGGAACACCGACCGACCGCCGGCATTGGCAAACAACTCCCCCACCGCCGCCACCGACTTCTCGATGATCCGTGACGCCTCGTAGCGGAACCGCACGCGCTCTCCTATCGGGATTTCCTCGCCCGCCTCGACGCAGCCGACCATGCGCTCCAGCGCGCGGTCGAGCAGCGCCTGCATTTCCTCGATGGCCATGTCTGCCCGCGAGGCGATCTCCTGCGTGTGCGAATCCCCCGCCAGCTTGGTGGCGTCGTTGCTGGAACGATTCCGGGCGCCGTGAACGAACAGCCGTAGTGCCGCACGGCTGGCACCGATCGCGGGATTGGCCACGGTGCGACAGAACAACTGCCCCCACGGGATCCGGTAGTAGGGACTCGTGTTCACGTGGTTGCCGGGGTTCTGGACCAGAAACCCGTCCATCTGCTTGTGCGTGCGGTAGTCGGGAACGAATTGGTCCTCGACAATAATGTCGTGGCTGCCGGTGCCCTGGAGCCCCATGGAATGCCATGTGTCTTCGATGCGGTAATCCGAGCGCGGCAACAGGAAGGTGCGGTAGCCCTCGTCGGGAATGATGGCGCCCAGGAACACCCAGTCGCAGTGCTCGCAGCCGCTCGACCAGCCCCAGCGTCCGCTCAGACGGAACCCGCCATCCACTAAGGTGACCTTGCCCATCGGTGCGTACGAGGAGGAAATGAGGTCATTGCTGCTGGACCACACTTCCTGCTGCGCGCGGTCATCAAAGAGCGCGAGCTGGAAGGCGTGGACGGAGATGATGCCGCCCGCCCAGCCGGTGGACATGCAGCCTTCCGCAATCTTTTGCTGGGCACGGAAGAACTCGCGGGGATCGGCCTCGAAGCCGCCATAACGCTGCGGCTGGAAAATCTTGAAGAAGCCTGCCTCGCGCAGCTCCGCTATCGACTCGGCGGGGACGCGGCGCGCGTCCCGGGCGGCGGGCGCGCGCTGCTCGAAGGAGGGCACCAGATGCTCGATGGTCGCGTGCATCTGCGCCAGAGCGGCCTGCTGCGGAAGTTCGCGGTTGGCGATGTTCATTCCCTTGCCTCCAGAACGTTTCTAAGGAATCACTACGTCGCTGCTGCCCGGGCAGTTCAGTGGGCACCGACCAGAATGGCCCGGAAATCGTTGACATTGGTCCGGGTGGGTCGGGCGGGCAGCGCCGAGCCTAGTGTAGCGAAGAATCCATGACTGTCGCTCGTCCGGATGAACGAGCCGGGAACGAGCCCGTACAGCTCCGCACGCGCCACTACGGTCGCATCGAACCAGGCCCCTGCCCCGCCGCTGCCGTCGACCCCGTCGGTATCGGCAGCCAGTGCCGCCACGTCCATCTCGCCGCGAAGCCCCTCGAGAAGGGCGAGCAGGTACTGGCTGTTGCGCCCGCCACGGCCCGTTCCCTGGACCTCCACCGAGGTTTCGCCACCCGAGAGGATCAACCCCCGCCAGCCGGCCGCGAGACGCTCCCGCGCAAGCGCCGCATGCGCATGACCCAGTGCCTCGGCGGGACCATCAAGTGCCGCACCGAGATCCAGCACCTCGAAGCCACGCGCCCGCGCCTGCGCCACCGCCGCCGCGAGGGCACTGCCCGGCGTGCAGAGAATCCGGTAATCGACCGTGGCGAAGCGGGCATCCCCGGGCTTGGGGCTCTCGGCGGCCGGATCCTCGAGCCAGCGCTTCACTGCGGGCGGCAGCGGCACCCGGTAGGCTGCAAGCACTGCCAGCGCTTCTTCGCTGCTCACCGGATCGGGGCTGAACGGACCGGAGCCGATCACTGCCGGATCGTCTCCGGGTACATCGGATATCGCCAACACCAACACAGGCGCGGGCCAGGCGGCGAGCGCCAGGCGCCCGCCCTTCACCAGCGACAGATGCTTGCGCACGGCGTTTATGACGGTTATGTCGGCCCCCGAGTGCAGCAGGGCAGCGACCACGGCGCGCTTGTCGGCGAGCGACACCCCGGGAGGTGGCATGCAAGCGAGCGAGGAGGCACCGCCCGAGAGAAGGCACACAAGCTGCTCCCCCCGCGACGACGCAAGGCGCACACTTTCGAGAAGTGCGCTGCCTGCATCCAGCGCGGCCATATCAGGCAGCGGATGCGCGGCCTCGATTACGCGGATGCGACCCGCAGGCATCGCATGGCCATAGGGCGCTACGACGAAACCCTCCAGAGGGCCGCGCCAGTGCCGGTCGAGCGCCGCGGCCATGGCGGCGGCGGCCTTGCCTGCGCCAATCACCCGTGCCGGAGCGGCACAGTCGGGAGGAAGCGCGGGCGGCAGCACGCGCGCGGGATCTGCCGCCGCCACCATGAACTCCAGCAGTTCGCCGAGCAGGCGCGCGCTCTGGCTGTCCGGGGGCATGGGAGAAGATTCATTCATTCCGCGCTTTTATCGTGACAGAGCACTGCTCTGCAAGCGTCCGCGACCTGCAAGAGGCGCCGCTTGTGGCCGCGGCAGTCGCGATACTATCAAGGGCGCCATCAAGGAGACCCTGCATGACAATCCACGAGCACACGCTGGAGCCGCTGGTATCGGGGCTGGGTTTCGGCGAGGCCCCGCGCTGGCACGAGGACGCGCTGTGGATCTCTGACATCGCGCGACGTGAGGTACTTCGCATCGATCCATTGAGCGGCGCCGCTCAAAGGATCCTGAGTACTCCCGGCGAGCCCTCGGGCCTCGGCTGGCTGCCCGAT
>CAJADV010000318.1 GCA_903938575.1 uncultured Gammaproteobacteria bacterium | reverse complement strand
GAGGCCTCGCGGTACACACCCGCGCAGGTGACCAGGTGTTCGCACGGCCCGAGCACCGACTCGAGTTCGGCAAATGCGGTGGCAACGGCAGCCGCATCGCGAACATCCGCCGTGACCGACGCATCAGCGGCTGCTGCGAGGGAGAGATCGATCACGCCGACCCTGAGCCCCTCGGCCTGCAGCGCTTCGACGCACGCAGCACCTATGCCGGATGCGCCTCCGGTGACGATCGCGGCGGTCATGCGAGGCCCATCATGCGCTCGCGCTCGGGTCTGGGGTCACGGGCTCAGGTTCTCCATTTTTCAAGGCGGGATGATCGGGAGCGACTCCCAGAGGTAGCGTACCTGTTGGTAGCAAATAGAGCCGTCCGGTTTTATAGCACGAGATTTGTCCGCTTTTCATGCAGACCCTGGCACCTAAGGTGGGGTCAGGTCTTCCATTTTTCAGCCCCGGCCATCGCAAGTACGCGGCGGTCCGAGGTTGCTGGAGCGCCCCATCCACGCTGCCTGGCAGTCCCGGGTGAATCCATGCACTGCCTTCGTGCGTCCATTATCCTTGGACCCATCCTCGAACCCCGTTGATCAGGAGCCCCACAATGTCCTTTGACGCCCAAGCCGCCACTGCGGCCTACATCGATGCCCTCGGCACGGCGGCGCTCACACAGGCGCAGGCCTACACGCAGGGCAGCCACTGGCTGATCCTCTGGGGGCTGGTGGTGTCGGTGTTGGCGAGCATCATCATCGTGCGTGGCAACTTGCTTGCGCGTCTTGATGCGTGGATGCAGGGGAAGGGGCCCAAGCGGCGTGCGTTTGTGCTGTCCGCTGGGACTTTCGTGCTGATGTCGCTGCTCACCTTGCCCTGGGATCTCTACGCAGGCTGGTGGCGCGAGCGCAGCTACGGGCGCAGCAGCCAGCCGATCGGGGATTTTCTCGGGCAGGGCACGTTGTCGATGCTGATTTCCTCGCTCATTGCCGCGCTGTTCTTCGTGGGCGTGTACGCGCTCATGCGCCGCGCCGGGCGGCTCTGGTGGGCGTGGTCCGCAGCGCTTGCGGCGGTGTCGGTGGCTTTCCTGTTGCTGGTCTCGCCCGTGGTGATCGAGCCGCTCTTCAACGACTACAAGCCCGTGCCGCAGGGCGAGGTGCGTGATGCGCTCCTCGTGATGGCCGAGCGCGCGGGCGTGCCGGCAGATCGTATCTTCGTTTTTGACGGTTCGCGCCAGTCCAACAACTTCACGGCCAATGTTTCGGGCGTTGGTGGTTCGGCGCGCATCGCCATCTCGGACGTCGCCTTCAAGGGTGCGTCACTCGACGAAGTAAAGGCCGTCACGGGTCACGAGATCGGCCACTACGTGTGGGGCCATGTCTGGCGCAGTGTGGGCATCCTCTCGCTGGTGGCGGCGGTGCTGTTCTTCCTCACCGACCGCCTGTTTCCCATTGCAGCACGTACTATCGGCAGTTCCGCGGATATTGCCGATCCGCTCGGATTGCCGGTTTTGCTGATGCTGGTGTCGATGTTGGGTGTATTCGCACAACCGGTGCTCAATGCCCTCTCCCGCAGCAGCGAAGCCGACGCAGATCGCTATTCATTGCAGACCGTGAACCTCCCGGATGCGCTCGCCACTGCGCTGGTGAAGACCGCCGAGTACAGGTATCCGCGGCCTGGCGTGGTGGAGGAGGTGCTGTTTTATTCGCACCCCTCGGTGGAGAAGCGGGTGCGTACGGCGATGGAGTGGAAGGCGGCGAACCCCACGGCAATACCCGCACGATAAGCGGGGTTGACGTGGCACGATGGTTGAATTGCGACACAAAGGCTGTTTTTATGTCGCAAATACCCTGATGGCGACAAAAAGACATGCCTCGACAGATCCCGGATCACGAGCTTTTGCAGGTCCATGAAACAGTAAGACGCTTCCCCGCCGGCGTGTCGATCGATCAGCTCGCGGCGAGCCTTGGTGTGCGCGTCCAGCGTCGGACGCTGCAGCGGCGTCTCGCGCTGCTTGTCGCCCGGGGAGACCTGCGGCGCGAGGGGGGCGGGCGCGGAAGCCGTTACCTGCCATCGTCGTCTGCAGGTGTCGCTGAGCCTGAGGCGAGCTATCCCGTAGGCGGCGGTGCGGCGGAGGTCCGGATCCCGATTTCCGCAGCGGCGGCAAGCCTGCGTGAACGGGTCCGTCGACCCCTGAACCAGCGCAGCCCCGTGGGCTATCACAAGGCTTTTCTCACCAGTTACGAGCCGAGCCGGAGTTTCTACCTGCCCGCTCACGTGCGTGCCCACCTGCGCCGCATCGGACAAGCAAGCGCCGAGGCCCAACCCGCCGGCACCTTTGTGCTGCGCATTTTCCAGCGCCTGCTGATCGATCTCTCCTGGAATTCGAGCCGACTTGAGGGCAATACCTATTCGTTGCTCGAGACGGAGCGGCTGCTTGCGCTGGGTGCGAGCGCGGAGGGCAAGGGCGCGCGCGACACGCAGATGATCCTGAACCACAAGGGGGCGATCGAACTGCTGGTGGAGTCCGCGGCAGAGATCGGTTTCAACAGCTACACCATCTGCAACCTCCACGCGCTGCTTGCCGAAAATCTCCTGCCGGAGCCTGCTGCCGAGGGGCGTTTGCGCGCCTCCCCGGTGGGTATCGGCGGCAGCGTATATCGCCCGCTGGAAGGTGGGGCCGAACTGCCGACGATCTTTGCCGAGTTGCTCGCGAAGGCCTCCTTGATTGCCGATCCCTTCGAGCAGGCGTTCTTTGCGATGGTGCATCTGCCTTACCTGCAGGCCTTCGACGATGTGAACAAGCGCGTGTCACGGTTGGCGGCCAATATCCCGCTGATCCGGCAGAACCTCTGTCCGCTGTCCTTCGTCGACGTGCCGGAGCGGGCTTATGTCGACGGGCTTCTCGGCGTCTACGAACTGAACGATATCTCGCTTCTCAGGGACGTCTTCGTGTGGGCCTACGAGCGTTCGTGTGGGCGCTATTCCGCGGTGCGGCAGTCACTCGGCGAGCCCGACCCCTTCCGGATGCGCTATCGCGACGATCTCAAGCGCCTGGTTACCGCGATCGTCATCGGCGGCATGGACAAATCCGCCGCCGTCGCGGCGATACGGGCCGAGGCCGCGGTGGCTGTCGTCGCTGCCGATCGTGCACGCTTCATCGAGATCGCCGAGACCGAGTTGATGGGTTTGCATGCGGGCAACATCGCGCGCTATCGCATCCGGCCTGCGCAGTTCGAGGCGTGGCTGTCGACGTGGGCCTGAGGCCGGGAGGGGCGCTCAAGGAAGTGGCTCCTCAGTGCGCTACGGCGCCTCGTTCCTGAACACGAGTCCGCCCTTCACCACCACCGGCACCTTCTCGAGCAGCGTGATGTCCTCGAGCGGATTTCCGGGCACAGCGATCAGATCACCGAAGCGCCCCGGCACCAGCGCGCCCACGCGATCCTCCCAGCCCATGTAGTGCGCTGCCACGGAGGTGGCGGAGCGGATCGCATCCATCGGCGGCATGCCGTGGGCCACCATGATGGGGAACTGCCGCGCGTTCAGGCCGTGGGGATACACTGCGGCATCGGTGCCGTAGACGATGGGTGCGCCTGCCTTCCAGGCCTTGGTGAAAACTTGCCGCTGCGCCTCGGTGGTTTCGTCGTTCTTGCGCAGGAATTCCTCGGGCCAGCCCTGCTGGCGCCCCTCGGTGGCGATGTAGTCGCCGTTGTAGATGTCCATGGAAAGGGCCACCTTGTGTTTCGCTGCCATTGCGATCGCCTCGTCGTCTGCGAGCGAGGCGTGCTCGATGGTGTCAGCGCCCGCTTCTATCGCGTCCTTGATGGATTGCGCGCCGTGCGCGTGCGCTGCCACTTTGATGCCTGCGGCGTGCGCTACATCCACCACGGCGCGCAATTCCTCCGGGGTCATCTCGGGCGCGCCGGGCACACCGCCGTAGGCGAGCACCGCGCCCGAGGCAATGACCTTGATGAAATCCACGCCATGTGCCACCGCCAGTCGTGCCTTCTCGGCGAATTGCTCGGGTCCGCGGGCCACCCCCATGCGCACGCGAGCGGGAATGTCCTTTTCGGCCACCCCGGGCACCAACATGTCGCCGCCGCCGCCGGGGATCGTGAGGTAGATGCCGGCGGCCTGTATGCGCGGGCCTGCCACCTCGCCGCGGTTCACCCGGTCGCGGAGGTCGTTCTCGGCCCAGGCGATGTAGGCGCCCGGGCTGCGTACCGTCGTGAAGCCGGCCGCGAGCGTGATGTTGGCGTTCTCGCGGGCGACGCGCTCCTGCTCTGCTGCGCTGCGCGTGAAATACACCTTCAGGTCGTGTGTGTCGTCGGGTCGGTCGGCGATGTGATCGTGCATGTCGATCAGGCCGGGAAGGCAGGTGTATCCCGGAAGATCCAGCACGGGTCCGGTCACCGGAACTGCGTTGGCGGCTCCTGCGTAGCTCACGCGACCTCGCGTGATTACCACCACGGCGTTCTCCAGTGCACGGTCTTGCAGGCCGTCTATCAGTTTGCCGCAGCGCACCGTTACCGTGCCCGAGTCCGGCGCATAGGGCGCGACGGCAATCGGGGGGGTGTCGGCGGCCTGCGCGCCGGTTGCGATCAGCGCGCCGGCGACGAGGGCGGAGAGTGCGCGTCGCAGTGTGTACTGGGGCATGGAAGTCTCCGGTTGCGGCGTCCAAGGACGGGATGAGCGGGCTTTGGCATGCCGCCCGCAGCGGGGTCTGCTGCGGTGACGTGTCGTCTTAGTGTATTCGGCGGCGTGGGACAAGCGCATCGCCCATCGTCTGTGGTCATGGCCGGTTCCTGACAAAAGCTTTGGCTCGACCATGACCAATGGGCTGCTATCCTCCCGGCAGCGTTTTCAAGCCGGAGTAGCGAGCAATGAATCTGACTTTTCTCGATGGTGGCACCGGCCGTGAACTCAAGCGCATGGGCGCTCCGTTCCGCCAGCCCGAATGGTCGGCGCTCGCGCTGATCGAGGCCCCTGAGTGCGTGAGCAAAGTGCACCAGGCCTATGTCGATGCCGGTGCCGATGTCATCACCACCAACAGCTATGCATTGGTGCCTTTTCATCTCGGTGAGGAGCGTCATGCGCGTGATGCCGCGCGCCTGGCGGCACTGTCCGGCCGGCTTGCGCGTGAGCTTGCCGATCACGCTCCGCGCGCGGTGCGGGTCGCGGGCTCCCTGCCGCCGGTGTGCGGCTCCTACCGCGCCGATCTTTTCGATACCGCCGCCGCAAGACCGTTGCTCGAGGTGCTGGTCAGTGCGCTGCGTCCCTTTGTGGATCACTGGCAGGCTGAGACACTGAGCACCATTGCTGAGGCGGAACTGGTGCGCGCGGTGATCGGGCAGGACGGCAAGCCACTGTGGATCTCCTTCACGCTCTGCGACGACGGCTCCCATGGTCCCATGCCTTGCCTGCGCTCCGGCGAAACCGTGGAGCTTGCGGTGCAGGCCGCCGTCCGGTTGGGCGCCGCGGCGGTGCTCTTCAACTGCAGTCAGCCCGAGGTGATGGGCGCGGCGGTTTCCGTGGCGGTTGCCGCGCTCGCGAGCAGCGCCCCGAGTATGCGCGTGGGTGTTTATGCCAACGCCTTCCCGCCGATGACGGCCGAGGCAGCCGCCAACGAGGCGCTTAGCGATATCCGTGCCGACCTCAATCCTGATGGGTATCTCCGGTGGGCCGATGACTGGGTGCG